>DASWSO010000292.1:0-5332 GCA_036402635.1 Xanthobacteraceae bacterium | reverse complement strand
GCGTCGAAGCGTGGCTCGCGCCGTTCCGTCGCCTTTCGCCTGCGCGCCGCCATTCCAACGCTCCCCGGCCCGGCGCTTGTCAGCACCCGAGCCCCCGCGCCGACGCTAGCGGCGGGGCGTTTAAGGCGCGTTAAGTGGGGGAGGGGGCGCTCTTGCTTGGCTATCCCTGATCTGGGATACTCATGCCATGCGGGAGCGACTCGCGATCGGAGAAAGGTCGCTCGACTGGGTGGGATCGTCCAAGCGGGATCTGCTCGCGTTCCCGCAAGCCGTCAGGCGCGAGATGGGCAACGCGCTTGGTGTCGCGCAGTTCGGAGGCCGGCATCCGAAGGCGAAGCCGTGGAAAGGCGAAGGTCCCGGCGTGTTCGAGGTCGTCGCGGACCACACCGGCGACACGTTCCGGGCGGTCTACACGGTGCGCTTCAGGGAGGCGGTTTACGTCCTGCACTGCTTCCAGAAGAAGTCGACGCGGGGAATCAGGACGGCCCGCACCGACATCGACCTGATCGCACGCAGGCTGCGGGTGGCGCAGCAGGATCATGAGGCGCGTTATGGCGAAGACGGCTGACAAGCACGACGATGAAATGCAGATCGAGGCCGGCAGCGGGAACGTGTTTGCCGATCTGGGTTTCCCGGATGCCGAGGAGCGGCAGACCAAGCTGCGGCTCGCGCATGCAATCAACACCGCATTATCGCACCACCGCCTGACCCAGGAACATGCCGCGACCCGGCTCGGCATCGGCCAACCGAAGGTCTCGGCGCTGCGAAACTACAAGCTGGAAGGCTTTTCGGTGGAGCGATTGATGACGCTACTGACCGCGCTCGACCTGGACGTGGAGATCGTCATCAAGCGCAAGCCGCGCTCCCGCGGCGCCGGCCGGATCACGGTCGTGGCGGCATAAGCATTCTGGTGCGCGTTGAACGCGCTGTACGATGAGTTGGCGCGGCCCCCACTACCCCACCGCCGCCTTCGCCGGCTCCGCGCGCGCCGGGGCAAACAGGTGCATGAGCGCGCGCTTGATGGCGGCCTGGCGCTGCGGCGCGTCGATCTTCGCGCCCATCAGGTCGGTGACGTAGAACACGTCGACGGCGCGCTCGCCGAAGGTCGCCACATGCGCCGAGGCGATGTTGAGCGAGAGCTTGGAGAGCGTCGCGGTCAGCGCATAGAGAAGCCCCGGCCGGTCGAGCCCGATCACCTCGATCACGGTGTAACGGTTCGACCAGGCGTTATGCATCATCACCTCGGGCTCGACCGTGAACGGCTTCAGCCGCGCCTTCGGCGCACGCTTTGCCACCACGTCGGGCAGCCGCAGCGTGCCGCGCAAAGCCTGCTCGATGGTCTCGCAGATGCGGTTGGCGCGGCGCTCCTCGTCGGCGGCTTCGGTAAATTCCCGCGACACCGAGATGGTGTCGAGCGCGAGCCCGTCAGTGGTGGTGAAGATCTGCGCATCGACGATGTTGGCACCGGCGACCGCGCAGGCGCCGGCGATGGTCGAGAGCAGCCGCGGATGGTCGCCGGCCAGCACGGTGAGCTCGGTGACGCCGCGCGCCTCGTCCACCCGCACGCTGGTGGCGAGGCTCTTGCCGGCTGCCTCGGCGCGCCGCATGAACTCGGCTTGCGCCAGCTTGTGGGAGAGGTCGACCTTCAGCCAGTAGGGCGGATAGTGGCGCGCGATATAGGCCTCCAGCTCCTCCGCCGGCCAGGTTGAGAGCGCGGTGCGGAACTCGGCCTGCGCCATGGCGACGCGGCGGGCGCGGTTGACCTCGGAGAAGCCGCCGGTGAGCACCGGCTCGGTCTCGTAATAGAGCGTGCGCAAAAGCTGCGACTTCCAGCCGTTCCACACGCCCGGGCCGACCGCGCGGATGTCGGCGACGGTGAGCACCAGCAGCAGCTTCAGGCGCTCGAGCGACTGCACCACGGCGGCGAAGTCCTCGATGGTCTTGCGGTCGGAGAGGTCGCGCGACTGCGCCAGCATCGACATCACGAGGTGGTTCTCGATCAGCCAGGCGACGGTCTCGGTGTCGGCTGCCGAGAGCCCGAGCCGCGGCCCGAGCCGCCGCGCGATTTTTGCACCGGCGACCGAATGGTCCTCCGGCCGGCCCTTGGCGATGTCGTGGAGAAACAGGGCGACGTAGAGCAGCGTGCGGTTCTGCGGCTGGATCGATTTAACGATCTCGTGCGCGAACGCGATCTCGTCGTCGCCGTTGCGGTCGATCTCGTCGAGCGCGCCGATCGCGCGCAACAGGTGCTCGTCGACCGTGTAGTGGTGGTACATGTTGAACTGCATCATCGCGACGACGCGGCCGAAATCCGGCACGAAGCGGCCGAGCACGCCGGCCTCGTTCATGCGCCGCAGCACGATCTCGCTGTCCTGCTCGGCGGTGAGGATTTCGAGAAACAGCCGGTTCGCCTCCGGGTGCTCGCGCAAGCCGGCATCGATCAGCTTGAGCGAGCGGGTGACGAGCCGCATCGTCTCCGGGTGGAAGGCGAGGCCGTGGCGCTGCGCCAGCCGGAAGACGCGGATCAGGTTGACCGGATCGCGCTTGAACACCTCCTGGTCCACCGGCGCGATGCGGTTGAGGTCGGCGATGAAGTCGTCGGTCTCGCGCAGCGTGCGGCGCGGGCGGGGGCGCAGCCGCAGCTTGGCGGCGAAGCGGTTGAGCATCGGCGCCGGCTTGGCCTGCCGGTCCTCGAGCCCGGCGCACAGGATGGCGGTGAGGTCGCCGACGTCCTTGGCGATCAGGAAGTAGTGCTTCATGAAGCGCTCGACGTCCTGCAGCCCGGGATGCTGGGTGTAGCCGAGCCGCTGCGCGATCTCGCGCTGCAGGTCGAACGACAGCCGCTCCTCGGCGCGGCCGGCGACGAAGTGCAGGTTGCAGCGCACCGACCAGAGGAAATCCTCGCAGCGCCGGAAGATGCGGTATTCGGACGGATCGAACACGCCGCGCGCGATCATCTCGGCCGGCTCGTGCACCCGGTAGACGTATTTGGCGATCCAGAACAGCGTGTGGAGGTCGCGCAAGCCGCCCTTGCCGTCCTTGACGTTGGGCTCGACCAGGTAGCGCGACTGCCCGCTGCGGCGCACCCGCTCCTCGCGCTCGGCCAGCTTGGCGGCGACGAACTCGGCCTCGCTGCCGGCCACCACGTCCTTGTGGAAGCGCGCGGTCATCTCCTCGGTGAGGCTCTCGTCGCCGACCAGGTGCCGCGCTTCCAGGAGTGCGGTGCGGATGGTCATGTCGGCGCGCGCCTGCCGCACGCATTCGCCAACCGAGCGGCTGGCGTGGCCGACCTTCAGCCCCATGTCCCAGAGCGCATAGAGGATGGTCTCGGCCACCTGCTCGCCCCAGGCGGTCTGCTTGTAGGGGAGCAGGAAGAGGAGGTCGATGTCGGAGCCGGGCGCGAGCAGGCCGCGGCCGTAGCCGCCGGTCGCCACCACCGCCATACGCTCGGCCTCGGACGGATTGTCGGACGGGTAGAGGTGGGTGCGGACGAAATCGAACAGCACCGCGATCAGCTCGTCGTGCATGCGGCAGAGCCGCTCGGCGCAGCGGCGGCCGTGGCGGTCGGCGAGCAGCAGCCGCTCGGCCTCGACCCGGCCCTCGGTGAGCGCGGCTTTCAGGTGCTGGGCGACGGCGGTGCGCAGCTCCGCCTCGGTGCCGGCGGCGGCGCGCTTGAGCGCGGCAAGCTCGCCGGCGAGCGCGGCCGCGTCGATCAGCGCGTCGGAATGCGGGCGGGCGACTTCCGCGAGTGCCATCGGGAGGGGATAGCGGAGTGCAGGCGCGCTGTCATCCGCAGCGGGAGGCAGACTGTTTGTCCGAGCCGCCTTAGAACGAAGCGGGGAGATCACCCCGCCAACGCCGCGGCGAGCCTGGCGTGCAGCGGATTGTCGCGCGTGAACACGTAGGTCAGCTCGGCGACCGACACCGCCTCGGCGCCGCGTTGGCGCAACAGCTCGGCCAGCGCAAAAACCTCGCGCGGCGGGCAGTGCAGCGTCAGCATGCCGGAGGAGGTCGGGCCGCCGAACGGCGCCACCACGCCGAAGCGCTCGCGCGCCTCGGCGAGCAAGACGTCGTCGCAGCCGGGAAAGCGCGTGCGCACCTCGCGGAACGACTGGGCGCGGTCCTGCGCCACGATGCGGTCCAGAATGCGCCGCGCGGTCTCGCGCGCGGCCTCGTTCCAGTCGGCGGCCTTCGCCGCCACCAGGTTCGCCTGCGAGCGCAGCATGATGCCGTCGTCGATCACCTTCAGCGCATTGGCCGCAAGGGTCGAGCCGGTGGTGGTGATGTCCACGATCAGCTCGGCGGTGCCGGCCGCGGGCGCGCCCTCGGTGGCGCCGAGGCTCTCGACGATGCGGTAGTCGCTGATGCCGTGGCGGGCGAAGAACGCGCGCGTGAGGTTCACGTATTTGGTGGCGACGCGCATCTTGCGGTCGTGGCGCAGCCGGAACGCGGTGGCGACGTCGTCGAGGTCGGCCATGCTGCGCACATCGATCCACGCCTGCGGCACCGCGACGACGACGTTGGCGCCGCCGAAGCCGAGCTTCGCCAGCATCACGACGCGGCGGTCGGCGTCAGGGATCATCTCGCGCACCAGGTCCTCGCCGGTGACGCCGAGATGCGCCTGCCCCTGCGCCAGCTGCGCGGTGATCTCGGAGGCCGAGAGATAGGCGACCTCGACGCCGTCGAGCCCCTCGACGCTGCCGCGGTACTCGCGGGCGCCGCGCGACTGCACCAGCGACAGGCCGGCGCGCGCGAAGAAGGCCTGCGCCTGCTCCTGCAGCCGCCCCTTCGACGGCACCGCGATGACGAGCGCGCTCATGCCGGCGTTCCGAGCGCGGCGAGCCGCTCGATCCACACCGCGAAGCCGACCGCCGGGGTCGCGCCATTGCGGCCGAGCCGGCCCAGCATGCCGTCGTAGCGGCCGCCGGCGACCAATTGCGGCTCGATGCCGCCGGTCGGGTCGTGCAGCTCGAACACGAAGCCGGTGTAGTAATCGACGCCGCGGCCGTAGGCGGTGGAAAAGCCGATGCGCGCGACATCGAGCCCGCGCGCGGCAAGGAAGCCGGTGCGGCTCTCGAACAGGTCGAGCGCGGCGCCGAGGTCGAGGCCTGCGTCGGCCGCGAGCGTGCGCAGCTGCGCCGCCGCCTGGTCCGGATCGCCGGCGATGGCGAGGAAGCGCTTGATCAGCGTGCGGGTCTCCTGCGGCAGCCGGGCGCTCGCGCCCAGCGCCGCCTGGTCGAGGAAACGCTCGGCGATCTCGCCGGCGGAGCGGCCACCGACCGCGGTGATGCCGGCGATCGAAAGCAGGTCGCGCACCAACGCATGCGCGCCC
>DASWSO010000291.1:0-2134 GCA_036402635.1 Xanthobacteraceae bacterium | reverse complement strand
GCAGCCAAGCGGACGCGGCCAAAGCCGTGCCGGAGCCGAGGGTGACGCCGCAGCAGGCAGGGCAGCCAACGGGGAGCGGACAAAGCGGTCCGTCAGACAATACCGGCGCGGCGCCGAAGCATTAGAGCAGTTTCACCTGAGATCGGCTCAAGCTGCTGGATTGCTTCGCCTTCGGCTCGCAATGACGGCGTGGCCGCCGCCAGCGCGTCGTCTGCGGACCTCTGGGCTACTCCACCTTGATGCCGGCCTGCTTGATGGTCTCCGCGAACACCGGGATTTCGGCCTTGACCATGGCGCGGAATTCTTCCGGCGTGGAATGTCCGACATCGACGCCGAGCTCGTTGAGCTGCCTCTTCACCTCGGCGTCCTCGAGCGTGGCCATGAGCGCGCGGCGCAACATCGCGACGATCTCCTTCGGCGTTCCGGCCGGCGCCACCAGCCCGTGCCAGTTCTTGGAGTCAAAGTTGGGATAGCCGCTCTCGTGCACGGTCGGCACGTCCGGGAGGGCACCGGAGCGCTTCAGCGTCGTCACCGCCAGCGGCCGGACGGCGCCGCCCTGGATGTGCCCCATCAGTGGCGACGGCGCCGAGAATGCCATCTGGATATGGCCCGAGACCACGGTCGCGACGGCCGGGCCGGTGCCGCGGAACGGCACGTGGGTCATGTCGAGGCCGGCCTGCGTCTTGAGCTGCTCGCCGGCGAGATGCGCCGTGGTGCCGAGCCCGCCGGAGCCGAAGTTGAACTTGCCGGGACTGGCCTTGACCAGCGCCACCAGCTCCTGGAACGTCTTCGCCGGCACCGAGGGATGCACGTACAGCACATTCGGCTGCACGCCGATCATCGACACGTATTCGAAGTCGCGTTCGGAATCGTAGCCGACATTCTTCTGCAGCAGCGGATTGACGCACAACGCCGCTTCCGTGCCGAGCATCACCGTGTAGCCGTCCGCCGCGGCGCGCGCGACGCCCGCGGCCGCGATGCTGCCGCCGGCGCCGGGGCGGTTCTCGATCACGAACGGCTGCTTCAGTTCCTGCTCCAGCCGCCGCGTGATGATGCGCGACATCACGTCGCTGGGCCCGCCCGGGGAAAATCCGATGACGAAGGTGACCGGCCGGTTCGGATAGTTCTGCGCCTGCGCAAGCGGCCCCGCACAAAGCAGCGCGGCCAAGCCGGCCGCAAACAGAAGCGCTCGTTTCATGCTCGTTTCTCCCCGCCTGATCGTTCGCCGCACGCGCGGCGCCGTGCGCCCTTGATGGCGCATGCCGCCACTCTAGCGTGCTACTCGGGAGAGTCACCAGCGCTCAGGCGCCGCCGACCTCCTCGACCACAGACAGGATGTCGCGCGTGCGCGAGATGCCCGGCCAGTCGCGGTCGAAGTCGGCGATCAGCTGCTTCATGCGGTCGGATTTGACGGCACGGTCGAGCGCGGCACGATCGGCGAACTGATAGGTCGCCTGGTGCGCCGACGGATCGGTCTCGCTCCAGCAGCGCCAGCCCCGCTCCGCGCCGAACGCCTCCATGGCCTGCGGCAGGTGCTCGCGCCGGTACCACTCATCGAAGGCGGCGCGCTTGGCCGGATCAGTCACGACGGCACGCACGACAAAGAGAACTTTCGGCATCGGCACCTCCGGCTTGCGCAGTGGACGGGCTTAGAACGCTCAACGCATCCTCCGGCTAATCACAGCGGCAGATTATCGTGCTTGCGGGCCGGCATCTCCACCGCCTTGCCCCGCAGCATGGCGAGCGCGCGGGCGACGCGGCGGCGGGTCGAGTGCGGCTTGATTACCTCGTCGATATAGCCGCGCTCGGCGGCTATGAACGGCGACAGGAAGCGGGTCTCGTATTCCTTGGTGCGCGCCGCGATCGTTTCGGCGTCGCCGCCGCGGAAGATGATCTCGACCGCGCCCTTGGCGCCCATCACGGCGATCTGCGCGGTCGGCCAGGCGTAGTTGACGTCGCCGCCGACGTGCTTCGACGCCATCACGTCGTAGGCGCCGCCGAACGCCTTGCGGGTGATGACGGTGACCAGCGGCACCGTGCACTGGCTGTAGGCGAACAAGAGCTTAGCGCCATGCTTGATCAGCCCGCCGTACTCCTGCGCGGTGCCGGGCAGGAAGCCGGGCACGTCCTCGAA
>DASWSO010000290.1:0-4157 GCA_036402635.1 Xanthobacteraceae bacterium | reverse complement strand
ACGGACGCGTCGCGCCCGACCACCCACAAGATGCGGTTCGTGTCCGAGCATCACTCGACGCATCTGCTGCGCGCCGACTGGGAAACGTCGCATCCGGTCGGTGCCGCGGTCGAGGATGCGATCCTTGAGCACGCGGTGGCGGCGCTCGGCCGGGTCGGCGCTGTCGTGCTCTCCGACTATGCCAAGGGCGCGTTGACTCCGCGGGTGGTGCGCAGCCTGATCGAAGCGGCGCAGCGCAATGGCGTTCCGGTGATCGTCGATCCGAAAGGCCACGATTATTCCGTCTACAAGGGCGCGACGCTGATCACGCCCAACCGCAAAGAATTGGCGGACGCGACGCGGCGTCCGGCAACGACGGAAGGCGAGATCGCCGCCGCGGCAGCAGAGCTGGCGGACATCGTCGGCAGCGAGGCGGTGCTGGTCACGCGTAGCGAGGACGGGATGACGCTGCATGTGCGCGGGCACGAGCCGCTGCACGTTCCGGCCTATCCGGTGAAGGTGCGCGACGTCTCCGGTGCCGGCGATACCGTTGCGGCGGTCGTGGCCGCGCTGCTGGCCGTGCAGGCGCCGTACGAGGCCACGATGCGAGCCGCGAACGCGGCCGCCGCCGTCGCGGTCGGCAAGCCCGGCACCGCCGCCGTCTCGGCGGACGAGCTGCGCGCACGCTTGATGCCGCGGGCCGCCCGCACCGCCGACGACAAGGTGATCCTCGACTGGACCCTGCTCGACGAGCAACTCGCGGGCTGGCGGCGCGCCGGCTTGCGCATCGGCTTCACCAACGGCTGCTTCGATCTGCTGCACCCCGGACATATCAAGCTGTTGGCGGCGGCCCGCGCCGCTTGCGACCGGCTGATTGTGGGCCTCAACAGCGACGCATCGGTCACCGGCCTGAAGGGACCCGGGCGTCCGATCCAGCACCAGCAGGCGCGCGCCGAGGTGCTCGCGGCCTTGGAGGCGGTGGACCTCGTCGTCATCTTCGACCAGGCGACTCCGATCGCGCTGATCGAGCGGGTCCGCCCCGGCGTGCTGGTGAAGGGCAGCGACTATCGGCGCGAACAGGTTGTGGGTCACGAGATCGTGGAGGCCGATGGCGGTCGCATCCTGCTCGTCGACCTCGTTCCCGGCCACAGCACAACCGATCTGGTGGCGCAATCGCGCAAGCAGCGCGCTTAATTCCCGCCGCAATGACAGGGGAGAAACAGCCGGTGCGCTTTCCGGCGTGAGCCGGAGGCTCTACAACCGTCACAGAAACTTCACGTGAGTCGCCCGAAAGCCACGCTTTTGGCCGGCTCCGAGCGATCGGTCGATGATGATGAGCGTTAAGAAGCTCGATAAGCTGCAGGTGAAACTGTTCACCGACGGCGCCGACAAGGCGCAGATCATGGACATGGCGAAACTGCCGTGGATCCAGGGCTTCACCACCAATCCGTCGCTGCTCAAGAAGGCCGGCGTCGCCGACTACGCAGCCTACGGGCGCGACCTGGTGTCGGCGGTGCCTGACCGGCACCTCTCGTTTGAAGTGTTCTCGGACGACATCCCAGAGATGGTGGCGCAGGCGCACGCGATCGCCGCATGGGGCGACAACGTCTACGTGAAGTTGCCGGTGACGACGACGCGCGGCGAACCGCTGTACGAGGCGGTGCGCGCGCTCTCGCGCGACGGCGTGAAAGTGAACATGACGGCGATCTTCACGGCCGAGCAGGCGCAGCGTGCGACCGAGGCCCTGGCCGGCGGCGCGCCGGCCTGCGTCTCGGTGTTCGCGGGCCGGCTGGCGGATTTCGGCATCGATTACCGGCCGATCATGACGGACGCGATCGCGCGCGCCTGCGCCACCGCCAATGTCGAGATCATCTGGGCCTCGACCCGCGAGGTATTCAACGTCGTGGAGGCGGACGAAATGGGCTGCCACATCATCACCGCGCCGGCCGACATCCTCAAGAAGCTGTCGGCGATCGGCACGCGCAGCGGCGCCGAACTGTCGCTCGATGCGGTGCGCTCGTTCCGTCAGGATGCGCTCGCTGCGGGGTTGAGCCTGCCGCTCCCGGCGATCTCCAACGCCGCCGAATAGACGAGCGCCGTGCCTTACGACAGCTTGCCCGGTGTCGCGACCGAGGGTGTACCGATGAAGCGTTCCCAGAAGCCCACCGAAGCGGACCTGCGCATCGGCATCGTCGGCGTCGGCATCATGGGTAGCAATCATGCCCGCGTGCTCGCCGAGCTGCCCGGCGTGCGGCTGGTGGCGGTGGCCGATCCGGATCCGCAACAGGGCGGCCCCGTCGGCAAGGCGCTCGGCTGCGAGGTCGTGCGCGATCTCTCAGAGCTGCTTGCGATCGGCGTCGACGCGGTCTCGATCGCCGCCCCGACGCACCTGCATCACGACCTTGCCGTCGAAGCGATCCGCAACGGCGTCCATGTGCTGGTGGAAAAGCCGATCGCGTCGACTGTCGAGGAGGGCCGCGCCATCGTAGCGGCGGCCCGCAAGGCCGGCACGACGCTGATGGTGGGTCACGTCGAGCGCTTCAACCCTGCCGTCCAGACCCTCAAGGATGCGGTGCAGGGCGAGGAGATCCTGTCCATCGGCATCACCCGGGTGGGCCCGTTTCCGCCCCGCATGTCGAATGTCGGCGTGGTGATCGATCTCGCGGTGCACGACATCGACCTGATCCGCTGGTTCACCGACTCCGAAATTGTCGAGGTGCAGCCCATGCTCGCCTCCACGCTGGCGCAGAACGAGGATATCGCGCTGCTGCAGTTCCGCACGAAGTCGGGAGTACTGGCCCAGATCAACACCAACTGGCTCACCCCGTTCAAGGCGCGGACGGTGCATGTCGCGACCCGCGAGAAATATATCGTGGCCGATCTGTTGACCCGCCAAGTCACCGAGTGCTTCGGCTTCCAGCCCGACGGCAGCTATTCGATGCGCCACCTGCCGGTCGGACATGCCGAGCCGCTGCGCGCAGAATTGCTCGACTTCGTTCGCGCCGTTCGGGCCGGGACGCCACCGGTGGTCTCGGGCGAGGAAGGGGTGGCGAGCCTGGAGGTGGCGATCCGCTGCCTCAACCAGGACAGCGGCGCCGGTCGCAAGCTGCTTTCTCTTCCGGGAGCGGTGCCGTTCGCCCGCAAGGCCGGCCGATAGCGACGCCAGCGACGCGGCTGCGCTGCAAGAAAACTAGGTCGGCACGGTAACGACGCGCATGGTCGGCGGGCAGCAGGGAGGACGCGGACACGGCGGCCTCGCCCGCCGCATGGCGTCGGTCGGCGGGCTGACGCTCGTTTCGCGCATCGCCGGATTTCTCCGCGACATCATGTTGGCCGCAATCCTCGGCGCCGGACCGGTCGCGGATGCGTTTTTCGTAGCGCTGCGGCTGCCCAACCACTTTCGCGCTATCTTCGCCGAGGGCGCATTCAACGCCGCGTTCGTGCCCAGCTATGCGCGCGTGCGCACGCAACACGGCGCGCAGGCGGCGTCGCTGTTCGCCGACCGGGTGTTTACCCTGCTGTTCGCGAGCCAAGTGATTCTGCTCGCGCTCGCGCTCGCCTTCACGCCCGGCGTGATCCGGCTGCTGGCGCCGGGCTTCACCGGCGATGAGACGCGGTTCGCGCTCGCTGTGGATTTCACCCGGATCACCTTCCCGTACCTGCTGCTGATGACGCTGGTGACGCTGTTCAGCGGCATGCTCAACGCCATCGACCGTTTCGCCGCGCCTGCCGCGGCGCCGATCCTCTTGAACCTGGCGATGATGTTCGCGCTGGCGCTGGCGGCGTTCTTTCCGACCGCCGGGCATGCGGCCGCCTGGGGTGTTCTAATCGCCGGCGTGCTGGAGCTGTTGCTGGTCGGCGGCAATGCATGGCGGGCCGGGCTCGCGGTGCGCTTCCGCAAGCCGGTCTGGGACGCCGACGTGAAGCAGTTCTTCAAGGCGCTCGGCCCCGCCACCGTCGGCTCCGCCGGCGTGCAGCTCGCGCTGTTTGCCGACACCATCATCGCAAGTTTCCTCTCGGTCGGTGCAGTATCGGCCCTGTATTACGCCGACCGGCTCAACCAGCTGCCGATCGGCGTTATCGGCATCGCCGCCGGTACGGTCCTGCTGCCGGACCTCGCCCGCCGCATCGCAGGCGGCGACGAGGCGGGCGCCCGCCATGCGCAGAACCGCGCGATC
>DASWSO010000289.1:0-2918 GCA_036402635.1 Xanthobacteraceae bacterium | reverse complement strand
TGCTGCCGGGCGGGGTTAACAACCTGCGGCGCGGCGGCCGGCTCTGCGGCGGCAGGCTTCTCCTGCGCCGCGGCTTGCGGCCGATGTTGCTCCGCCGCCCCGTCCTCGCGCAACGAGCCGGAGACGGTCTCGGGAACGAGGTCCACCAGGATCGCCTGCTCGGGCGCGGGTACAAAAGGCCGCGGCCCGGCCAGAACCAGGACGGTCCACACCAGCAAGCCGCCATGGAAGGCGGCCGACAGCGTCAGCGCGATCCACCTGATCATGCCGCAGCCTTACCACGGCCCGCCGTGCGTTGCCGCGGCAGGACGGCAACACCCGCTCGGCAATCGCTCAGGACGACGGGCTCATTCGGAGCGAGTGGCTGATGCGGGTGACGAGCCCGTCCCAGCGCCGCTTTTCGGCGCGCGGATAGTCGAGCTGGAAGCAGCCGACGCGCTGGCTGGCGTGGGAGAAGTTGCAGCGCCGGTAGAAGATGCGGCCAGCCTTGGTGCCGGAGGCCACCACGAAGCTTGGGGTGGTGCGCACGTAGGTAAAATTCGCGGCGTCGAAATCGGTGGTTTTCTGCAGGAAGCTGCGCGGCGTATCGTTCCCGGTGTTCGCGAACCCGAACACGGCGAGGCGGGCGCGCCGGTCCGGCGAGTAGAACAGGCGGCCGCTCCGCTTGTCTTCGGCCGACCGCAGGTCGAAAACATGCGAGGGAAAATCGAACGACACTCCGTGCCGCTCGATCGCGTAGCGCTGCCAGCCCTGGGCGTGAGCGGGCGTCGCAACGAGGACGGCCGCAGCCGCAAGCATCGTTGCGGGCGCCGCGCTGATCATTCTCTTGCGCCACAATCGGAACATGGCCGGCCCTGCCTTCACGCGGAAAGCCGGCGGCGACGCGCCGGATCACCCTTCCTAAGAACAAGGCTTGCCCGGCCCGGTTCCGCAAGCCCGGCCTGGCTTCACTTCAGCGGGTCGAACGCCTTGCCCTTTTCGGGAACCACGACCTTGGTGGCGTGGCCGCGCATCTCGGCCACAAAGCCGTCGGCGGTCGCCTCGATGATCGGGAACGAGCCGTAGTGGCAGGGCACGACCGCATCGAGCTTGAAGAAGCGCTTGACCGCGAAGGCGGCGGTCTTCGGGCTCATGGTGAAGCGGTCGCCGATCGGCGCGAACGCGACGCGCGGCTGGTACAGCTCCGCGATCAGCCCCATGTCGGAAAACACGTCGGTATCGCCCATGTGGTAGACGGTTGGCTCGCCGGGCGCCTTGATCACGGCGCCGCACGGATTGCCGAGATAGATCGGCACGCCGTCCTTGATGTCGCCGGACGAATGGTCCGCGCGCACCAGGGTGACGGTGAAACCGCCCTGGTAGGTGGTGCCGCCGGTGTTCATCGGATCGAACTTCTGCAGGCCCTGGCCGGCAAGCCACATGCACAGATCGTAGTTGGTGATCACCGGCGCGCCGGTCTGTTTCGAGATTTCGACCGCATCGCCGACATGGTCGGCGTGCCCGTGGGTGACCACGATGTGGGTGACGCCGCGCACCGCCGCATCCTTGTCGGTGGCGAAGGCCGGGTTGCCGGTGAAGAACGGGTCGATCAGTACCGCGTGCTTGCCGAAATCGAGCCGAAAGGCGGAATGGCCGTACCAGGTGATCTGCATCGTTCTCCTCCAGGCGGTGCAATTGGCTCCGGACTATGACAAAGCAGGGCCGAATGAGCTTTTCAATGCGTTCGACACGATGACCGCGCCGGTGCTCCCGCTGGTAGAGATTGCCGCGCTGCTACCACCGCGCGGCGGATTGCTGGGCCTCGACCTCGGCACCAAGACCATCGGCGTAGCGGCCAGCGACCCCGACCGCAGGCTTGCGACCGGGGTGGAGACGATCGCCCGCAAGGCCTTCCAGGCGGATGCCGCCCGGCTGTTTCAGCTGGCGGCCGAGCGCAAGGTGGCGGGGTTTGTGATTGGGCTGCCGATCAACATGGACGGCAGCGAAGGCCCACGCGCGCAGTCGAGCCGCGCGTTTGCGCGCAATCTTGCCCGGCTCACGGAGTTGCCGATCGGGCTGTGGGACGAGCGTCTCTCCACCGCGGCGGTCGAGCGGGAGCTGATCGCCGCCAATGCCAGTCGCGCGCGCCGCGCCGCCGTTATCGACCAGCATGCCGCCGCCTTCATCCTGCAAGGCGCACTCGACCGGCTGGAACGGCTGGCCAAAGCGGCGGCTCCGTAGGCGCAAAAACAAAGCGGGCCCGTGTGGGCCCGCTTCGATCCGCCTCGGATTGTCGGCTTGGAGATGCCGCCTGCTACAGCCTGCCGGCGTCGCAGGGGCGGACGCGGCCATAACCCTCGTCCAACATGCAGGTCTGATAGCGCTGGCCGCTGAAGCGGTTGTAGGCATAGCCGTCCGGGGTGTAGCCGAGCGAGCCGACGGTGTCGGGACCTCCGTATTGCGGGCCGCCGTAGCCGTAATATCCGGGCGCGGCGCGATGGCGCCGCGGAGCTACCACGCGGGCGCGGTGGCCGCGGCGGTGCCGCACCTCGCTGACATTCGCCGGCGTGGCCGCCTTCGCTGCGACGGTCGCGGTCGGCAGCGGGGCAGCGCCCGCAGAGCCGGCGAAAGCGACGCTCAGCGCGATAGCCGCGCCGGCCAGCAATCCGTTTCGAGCGATCGTCATGATAAACCTCATCTGTATGCAACTCGGGTGTATGCGACTCGGGCCGCTTGCCTCGCGGTTCGCAATTGCAACGAGAAGCGACGGTCTCACGTTCCTCCGAGGTGCATGAACTTTTGGTCATGCACCGATTTCACGAGGACACCGGCTCACACCGGCAGTGCGCGGCCGAGCAGCGTCGCAGCCATGTCGGGCTCGAAACCGACCGTACCATAGGTACGCCCCTGTGGCTGCATCACGCGTGCGCGAGCGAACG
>DASWSO010000288.1:0-4136 GCA_036402635.1 Xanthobacteraceae bacterium | reverse complement strand
GCGATAGCGCGTCATCCGCGGATTGGGGGGCGGCAGCCCGTCCGGCATCGCGGTCACCGCGTCGGCTACCCCGGTATCCAACAGCACCCAGCCCTGGGCATGTTTGATCAGGTAGCAGTTGACGGAGAATTCCATCGGCTGGCCGACGTTGACGCCGGGCGACCAGAGCGAAATGTCGCCGGCCGTGCCCTCGCCGCAATACAGAACATACAGCCGCTCAATGCCGGGCGGGGGTTCGGCGCGGCTCGGTTGGCTGGCGAGCGCGCCGAACAAAGCGCCGCAGAACATAGCGGCGAAGGCCGACATTCTGGTCATGGCACCAAACCCTTCAAAAGCTTCCGGAGGAACTCCAGAAACCCAATGCGGACGAGGGCGTCATTCCAATCGAGCAACTTAATTGGGCGCGCTTTTCGGCGACAACGCAAGATTGGCGGTTCCGGAAGTCTCAGCCTTCCGCGCCATGGGACTTTGATGCTGACGATTGCGATAGCGCGCCGCATCATGTGAGATGCGTTGCTGCGCAGCTCACGCGGGGTGGAGGATGCGGGCGGCCGGCGAGAGGGAGAGTTCCGTGGCAGGCACATTCGACTACATCGTCGTCGGCGCGGGCTCCGCCGGCTGCGTGCTGGCGAACCGGCTCAGCGCCTCCGGCCAGCACCGCGTGCTGCTGCTGGAAGCCGGCGGGCGCGACCGCAACATCTGGATCCACGTGCCGCTCGGCTACGGCAAGCTGTTCACCGATGCGCGCGTCAACTGGCTCTATTCGAGCGAGCCGGAGCCGGAGCTCAACAACCGCCAGATCATCCAGCCGCGCGGCAAGGTGTTGGGCGGATCGAGCTCGATCAACGGCCTGCTTTACGTGCGCGGCCAGCACGAGGACTTCGACCACTGGCGCCAGCTCGGCAATGCTGGCTGGAGCTTCGCGGACGTGCTGCCGTACTTCCGCAAGGCCGAGGACCAGGGGCGCGGCGCCGACGAGCTGCATGGCGCCGGCGGCCCGCTCGCGGTCTCCGACGTGAGCGCGCCGCATCCGCTGTGCGAGGCGTTCATCGAGGCGGCGCAGGAGGTGGGCTTCCCGCGCAACGACGATTTCAACGGGCCGGAGCAGGAAGGCGCCGGCTACTTCCAGCTCACCGCCCGCAACGGCCGCCGCTGCTCGACCGCGGTCGGCTACCTGCGGCCGGCGAAGCGGCGGCACAATCTGCTGGTGGCCCCGAATGCGCCGACCACCCGCATCCTGTTCGAAGGCCGCCGCGCCGTCGGCGTCGAGTACCGGCAGGACGGCGTGCTCAAGACCGCGCGCGCCGAAGGCGAGGTGATCGTCGCGGCCGGCGCCATCAACTCGCCGCAGGTGCTGCAGCTCTCCGGGCTCGGGCCGGCCGACCTGCTGCAGTCGTTCGGTGTTCCAGTGATCGCCGACATGCCGGGCGTCGGCGCCGACCTGCAGGACCATTTCCAGGTGCGCTTCGTCTACCGCTGCAACGCCGCGATCACCATGAACGACGCGCTCAACGGCTTGCGCGCCCGCGCCATGCTGGGCCTGCAATACGCGCTCTTCCGCAAGGGCTTCCTCACCATCGGCGCCGGCTACGCGGGCGGCTTCTTCAAGACCGATGCGTCGCTGCCGACGCCGGACGTGCAGCTCCACTTCATTCCGTTCAGCGCCGACAAGGTCGGCGGCGACCTGCATCCGTTCCCGGGCTTCACGGTGTCGGTGTGCCAGCTGCGGCCGGAGAGCCGCGGCCACGTGCGCATCAAGTCGGCCGACCCGGCGGCGCCGCCGGCGATCCAGCCGCGCTACCTGTCGGCGCCGCACGACCGCGACGTCACGGTCGCCGGCATGAAGCTGTTACGCCGGATCATGGCCGGCAAGCCGATCCGCCGCTACATCGTCGACGAGACCCGGCCCGGCCCGCAATGCGACAGCGACGCCGACCTGCTCGGCTATGCGCGCGACAACGGCACCACCGTCTTCCATCCCACCAGCACCTGCCGCATGGGCTCCGACGTCACCGCGGTGGTGGACCAGCGGCTGCGCGTGCACGGGATCGAGCGCCTGCGCGTGGTCGACGGCTCGATCATGCCGACGCTCGTCTCCGGCAACACCAATGCCGGCATCGTCATGATCGCCGAGAAGGGCGCCGACATGATCCTGCAGGACGCCCGCGCCGGCGCGGTGCCGCGGGCCGCCTAGCGCGGCGGCGGCGCCCCCTGCCTCGCTCCCGCCCCGGATTGGACCTAGCGTCGGCTTTGCGAGTTCACTAGAGCAGTATCGTCTGGAGCTGAATCACTCCGGTGTCATCGTCCGCGCAGGACGACACGTCCGAGCGATCACGCTTTAAGTGCCGAAGCGCCCGCCGCAGGAGAACAGAACCGATGCGCTACGACGATTTCCGCCGCAGCGACGACGTCGAGGACCGCCGCGGCGAGGGCGGCGGCGGAGGTTTCGGGCTGCCGGGCGGAGCCGGCGGGCTCGGCGTCGGCACCGTGATGGTGCTGGGAATCGTCGGCTGGGCGCTCGGCATCGATCCGCGGGTGCTGATCGGCGGCGCCGAGATGCTCTCCGGCGGCGGCTCCAGCTACCAGCAGCCGACGCAGACGCGGCGCTCGCGCGGCGCCCCGAAGGACGAGGTTGGCGACTTCATCGCCGCCGTGCTGGGCGAGAACCAGGACCGCTGGAAGGAGATCTTCGACCGCAACAACCGGCCGTTCCGGCGCGCTCCGGTGGTGATCTTCAGCGGCGTCACCGAATCCGGCTGCGGCACCGCGCAGCAGGCGATGGGGCCGTTCTACTGTCCGCGCGACAGCAAGATCTATCTCGACACCAGCTTCTTCCGCGAGATCGAGACGCGCTTCCGCGGCTGCTCCGGCAAGAGCGCCTGCCGGTTCTCGCAGGCCTACGTGATCGCCCACGAATACGGCCACCACGTGCAGAACCTGCTCGGCATCCTGCCGAAGGTGCAGCAGATGCAGCGCGGCATGGATAAGGCGGAGCAGAACTCCGACCAGGTCCGGATCGAGCTGCAGGCCGACTGCTTCGCCGGATTGTGGGCGAACCAGGAGCGCGGCTACCTGCAGCGCACCGGCAAGCCGGATTACCTCGAGCCCGGCGACATCGACGCCGCCATGCAGACCGCGAGCGCGATCGGCGACGACACGCTGCAGAAGGCCGCCGGCCGCCGCGTGGTGCCGGATGCGTTCACGCACGGCTCGGCCGAGCAGCGCAAGCGCTGGTTCATGACCGTCTTCACCAAAGGCACGGTGGAGTCATGCAACACCTTCAGCGCCTCGGCGCGATTGTGATCGTCAGAGGCTGACGCTTCGATGGCTGGAGTCGACCAAGCCCGCGCCTTCGTGCCGCTGAAGATCGCGGTGCTGACGATCTCCGACACCCGCGAGCTTGCCGACGACAAGTCGGGCGCGACGCTGGTCGGGAGGCTGGAAGCGGCCGGCCATGGGCTCGCCGACCGCGCCATCGTCACCGACGACGTCGACGCCATCCGGGCGCGCGTCAAGGCGTGGATCGACGATCCGGCCGTGGACGCGGTGATCACCACCGGCGGCACCGGCTTCACCGGCCGCGATGTGACGCCGGAGGCGGTGGAGCCCTTGTTCGAGAAGCGCATGGACGGCTTCTCGATCGCGTTCCACCTGGTGAGCTACGGCAAGATCGGCTCCTCGACGGTGCAGTCGCGCGCCACCGCCGGGGTTGCCAATTCCACCTTCGTGTTCTGCCTGCCGGGCTCGCCGGGCGCCTGCCGCGATGCCTGGGACGAGATCTTGGCGGGCCAGCTCGACTACCGCCACCGGCCGTGCAATTTCGTCGAGCTGATGCCGCGGCTGGACGAGCACCTGCGCCGCCCGAAGGCCCGCGGGGCTACGGCGTAATTCGAGGCGAGAGACCGGGGCGTCCGCGCTACCCACCCAATGCGGCGGCGAGCGTCTTCACGTTGTGGCGCATCAGCTCGATGTAGCTCGGCGCCGGTCCGCTGGTGTCGGTGAGCGCGTCGGAATAGAGCGTGCCGCCGACCTTGGCGCCGGTCTCCTCGGCGATCCGCTTCACCAGCCGCGGATCGGTGACGTTCTCCAGGAACACCGCCGGGATCTTCTGCTGGCGCACCTGCCGGATGATGGCG
>DASWSO010000287.1:0-4507 GCA_036402635.1 Xanthobacteraceae bacterium | reverse complement strand
CGTGTAGCTCGAGAAGTAGTGCATCGGGATGATCAGCGGTGCCTTGAGCCCCCGCACCACCTCGATCATGCCTTCCAGATCCAGCGTGTAGGTGCCGTCGACCGGCACCAGCAGCACGTCGATGCGCCCGATCTCGTTCATCTGCGCCTGCGTCAGTGTGTGGTGCAGGTGGCCGAGATGCGCGATGCAGAGGTTCGCCGTCTCGTAGATGAAGATCGAGTTGCCGTGCCGCTCGGTTGCCTCGCCCCAGCTGCGGATATTGGTCGGCACGTTGCGCACGCGCACGTCGCCGAAGTGAACGTCGTGGCGCGCCGGCTGCTGGTTGTCGGCCCAGCCGCGCAGCACGTGTTTGATGCCGGGTTCCGGCCGGTCGGTGTAGTGCGACGAATGCGCATGGTTCATCGTCACGATGTCGGGCAGCACCGACGGCTTGACGTAGTCGTTGTAGTCGGTGGCGATGCGGACGAGCTTCGGGCTTTCCAGCAGGAAGGTGGAGTGACCGACGTACGTGATGCGCACCTGGTCGGCTTCGAGAGCGGCGAGCTTGAACGAGGCCGGCACGATGCGGGACCCGCGCGACGCCACCAGCCCCGGGCAGTTCTCCATCATCTCCGGTTTCGGCGCAGGTGCTTGCGCCGGCTGCGCCTGTGCGTCCGCGACGCTCGCGACAGCGAGGAGAGAAAGCGCGGCGGCCAGGCAGGACAGGAGCCTCATGCGGTTCACCTTCTGCAGTCTCGGCGCATCCAGAATAGCAAAGTTGCGGGCCCGCGCGACGCCGCCGCTCAGCCGATCCGCACCAGCGTGCCGCCGTCCACCGGCAGCGCCACGCCGGTGATGAAGCCGGCCTCGTCGGACGCGAGGAACAGCGCCGCATTGGCGACGTCCCAGGCCGTCCCCATGCGATGGCGCAGCGGGACCTTGGCGTCGCGCTCGGCGGCGACCTGCGCGCGCGATTTGCCGCTCGCCCGCGCGCGCGTATCCACCGCCATCGGCGTGTCCATCAGTCCCGGCAGGATGACGTTGGCGCGGATGCCGAACTCGGCGTTGTGGATCGCGAGCTGCTGCGTGTAGGCGATCAGCGCGGCCTTGGTCGCCTTGTAGGTGACGGAAGGGTAGACCTCCCAGGCGGCGATCGACGAGATCGTCAGGATCACGCCCGCGCGCTGCTCGCGCATTACTGGCAGCACATGCTTGCAGGCCATCACGGCGCCGCGCAGGTTGATCGCGGTGACGCGGTCGAACGCGTCCTCGGTGATCTCCAGCGGCGAGGCGTCGCCGCCCGCGATGCTGACGCCGACATTGTAGTGCAGGATGTCGACGCGGCCCCAGCGCCGACGCGCCTCCGCGACCGCGGCGGCGAGCGTCTGCTCGCGCGTGACGTCGGCTTCGAAGGCGACGCATTCGCCTGCGCCTGCCGGGGTCTGCTCGACGGTCTCCTGTGCGGAGGCGAGACGATTGTCGACCGCCAGCACGCGGGCGCCTTCCTGCGCGAATCGGATGACGGTGGCGCGGCCGTTGCCCATGCCCTCGCCCGGGCTCTGCCCGGCGCCGATGACGACCGCGACCTTATCCTTGAGACGCATCGCCCCCCTCCCCCACTGCCGGCGGCATCATGGCAGCATCGGCGCACAAACAAAAAGCGCGGACCATCGGGCCCGCGCTCTGCATCGACTGGAGGGTGCCGGCGGCCGTCGGGCCGCCCGGCTAGCGGAAGCGAATTACCAGCGCTTGTTGGCCGTGACCGAGCCCGTGGTCTCGGTGGCGGCCGCGGCCTGGCAGACCGGCGAAGCGGTGGACGCGGTCTTCGTTCCAACCGAGCCGGTGGTGCCGGCGGTCGACGGCTTGGCGGCCGGAGCGACGCTGCGGGTGGCTCCGTTGGAGCCCGCCTGCGCCGTCACTTGCGGCTTGTAGCGGGCCCAGTCTTGGCCGCCGCACAGGAAGCCGAGCACGCAGCCCTGCACCTTCAGCACATCGTCGCTGCTGAGGCTGATATTGGCGTTCCAGGTGCGGCCGTCCTCGGTATTGTAGATTTCGCCTTCCCAGCGGTTCGGCTTGGTCGGAGCCATCGCCAGCAGGATCGGCATGCCGAGGGTCGGGCGCTCGCGCTTGCTGGCATCCGGGTTGTTCTTGTCGACGCCCCCGGGCGTCTTCTCCCAGGCCACCACGCCCCACATCTTGCCGCCGCAGTTCTCGATGCGAACCCGGGCAAACCCGCCTTCCACGACCCATTCGCCGCTCGGGTCGGCCGCCAGAGCCGTGGTCCAGGATAGCGCCAATGCACCAATCGCAACGATAAACTTACGCATGAGCTTCTTCCCGCTGGGTTGCCAGTAATCCGAAGGTGCTCGATTTGGTAGAACCGGTTTCTGGCATTACCGGGGCAGGCAAGCGACCGGATGACGGTCTTTTGCCACCGAGTTCGGCCCCGATCCGGAGCCGCCCTGAGCCCGCCGTCGGCCCGCCGACAGGCTGCATTCTCCTTGCCCAACAAAGGCCTAGCTGCAAGTATCTAGTTCGGTCTGCGGTTGCAGAGACGCCGGTTGCGTCTCTCATACCGACCTGGGGGTGGCCATGCGATATCCCGCGCCGGTGAAGAACAAGCGGCATGTGCTCTGCGTCTTCCCGTCCTATACGCCCTCGTTCGGGACCTTCCAGCACGCCTTCCCGCTGATGTGGCGGGTGAAGGCCTTCATGCCGCCGCAGGGGCTGCTGCTGATCGCCGCCTACATGCCGGAAAACTGGGAAGTGCGCTTCCTGGACGAGAACATCCGGCGCGCCACCGCGGCCGACTTCGCCTGGGCCGACGTCGTGCTCGCCAGTGGCATGCACGTGCAGGCGCCGCAGCTGCACGACATCGCGGCGCGCGCCAAGGCGGCCGGCAAGGTGACGGCGCTCGGGGGCCCGTCGGTGTCGGCTTCCCCCGACATGTATCCCGACTTCGACTATCTCCACATCGGCGAGCTCGGCGACGCGACCGACAAGCTGATCGCGGCGTTGGACGCCGATCTCACGCCGCCGGCCGCGCAGGTGCGGCTGGAGACGGCGGAGCGCGTGCCGCTCTCGGACTTCCCGCTGCCGGCTTACGATCAGATTCCGGTTGCACGCTACCTGATCGGCAGCCTGCAGTTCTCAAGCGGCTGTCCGTATCGCTGCGAATTCTGCGACATCCCGCAGCTCTACGGCCGCCAGCCGCGGCTGAAGACGCCGGAGCAGCTGCTTGGCGAGCTTGACGCCATGATGGCGCAAGGCGCGCACCCGCCGGCGGTCTACTTTGTCGACGACAACTTCATCGGCAACCGCAAGGCGACCAAGGAGATGCTGCCGCATCTCATCGGCTGGCAGGAGAAGCACGGCTATCCGCTGATGTTCGCCTGCGAGGCGACGCTCAACATCGCCAAGCAGCACGACATCCTCGCCATGATGCGCAAGGCCGGATTCACCTCGATCTTCGTCGGGATCGAGACGCCGAACGCCGAGGCGCTCAAGGGCATGCGCAAGGAGCACAATGCCTCGCTGCCGATGATGGAGGCGATCAACACCATCAACAGCTACGGCATGGAGGTCACCTCCGGCATGATCCTCGGCCTCGACACCGACACGGCCGACACCGAGCAGGCGCTGATCGAGTTCATCGACCGCTCGCAGATCCCCGTCCTGACGATGAACCTGCTGCAGGCGCTGCCGAAGACGCCGCTCTGGGACCGGTTGGCGCGCGACGGCCGCTTGGTGCAGGACGCCTCGCTTGAATCCAACGTGCGGTTCCTGCGGCCCTATGATGAGGTGGTGCAGAGCTGGCTGCGCTGCGTCGCGCACGCCTACGATCCCGAGCACCTTTTTGCGCGCTTCGCGTATCAGGTCGACAATACCTACGTGCACCGGTTCCCGGCGCCGCCGAGCGGCAAGCTCACCTTCGCCAACGTGTTCGGCGCGCTGGTGCTGCTGGTGAACATCGTCGTCCGGATCGGCATCTTCTCCGACTACCGCAAGCCGTTCTGGCGCGCGGCGCGGCACGCGCTGCGGCGCGGGCAAATCGATGCGGTGCTCGGCATGGGCTTCGTTGCTCACCATCTCATCCAGTTCTCGCGCGAGGCGCTGCGCGGCGAGCAGAACGCCTCGTTCTACTCGGCGCGGCAACGCAGCCAGACCGACGCGCCGCCGCTGCAGCCGGCGGCTGCCGACGCCGAGCTGCGCCAGAGTGCGTGACGCGGCCGCGCGTGCCGCGTTCCAATTTCTAGCCGGGGGCGATAGCCGATGCCGACGCTGAGCAATCTCGCGGTCCGCGATATCGAGACCGTGCTGCACCCCAACACCAATCTGGCGACGCTACCGCAGACCGGGCCGCTGATCCTTGAGCGCGGCGAAGGCTGCTTCGTCTACGACACCGACGGCAAGGCCTACCTCGAAGGCATGGCCGGGCTGTGGTGCACGTCGCTCGGCTACGGCAACGAGGAATTGGCGGACACCGCGGCGGCGCAGATGCGCAAGCTGCCCTACTCGCACCTGTTCG
>DASWSO010000286.1:0-2300 GCA_036402635.1 Xanthobacteraceae bacterium | reverse complement strand
AGCCGCTCCATCGCAGCCTGATCCAACTGCTTTGGCGGCAGCCCTTCGCGCTCCGCCAGAACCAGAAAATGGCGCATCAGGTCGGGAACGTCCTCGCTACGCTCGCGCAATGGCGGGAGCCGCAGCGGCACGACGTTGAGGCGGAAGAACAGGTCCTCGCGAAACAGACCCTGCTGGATCAGCACGCGTAAATCCTTGTTGCTGGCGGCGATGATGCGCACGTCGGTCTTGATCGGGGTGCGGCCGCCGACGGTGGAGTATTCGCCCTGCTGCAGCACACGCAGCAGTCGCGTCTGCGCCTCCATCGGCATGTCGCCGATCTCGTCGAGGAACAGCGTGCCGCCTTCCGCCTGCTCGAAGCGGCCGGCGCTGCGCGAATTGGCGCCGGTGAACGCCCCCTTCTCGTGGCCGAACAATTCCGACTCGATGAGGTCGCGCGGGATCGCCGCCATGTTGACGGCGACGAATGGACCGTTGCGGCGCTTGCCGTAGTCGTGCAGCGCGCGCGCCACCAGCTCCTTGCCGGTGCCGGACTCGCCGGTGATCATCACCGTCAGGTCGGTCTGCATCAGCTTGGCGAGCACGCGGTAGATTTCCTGCATCGCCGGCGAACGGCCGACCAGCGGGAT
The DNA here is from genome assembly GCA_036402635.1 of Xanthobacteraceae bacterium. Lineage (GTDB taxonomy): Bacteria > Pseudomonadota > Alphaproteobacteria > Rhizobiales > Xanthobacteraceae > DASWSO01. The sequence continues at coordinate 1,671 of DASWSO010000286.1, read as the reverse complement.
CGAATCGATGTCGTCCGGCATCGACGGCGCGCGCGGACGGTTGCGCGGCTCCGAAAGCGCCCGCCCGACGATGGCGATCAGCTCCTTCAGGTCGAACGGCTTCGGCAGGTATTCGTAGGCGCCGCGCTCGGAGGCCCGGATCGCCGTCATGAAGGTGTTCTGCGCGCTCATCACCACCACCGGCAATTCCGGCCGCAGCTTCTTGATGCGCGGCAGCAGGTCGAACGCGTTCTCGTCCGGCATCACCACGTCGGTGATGACGAGGTCGCCATCGCCCTGGCTGACCCACCGCCACAGCGTGGCGGCGTTGCCGGTCGAGCGCACGTCATATCCGGCGCGCGAGAGCGCCTGATTGAGCACCGTGCGGATGGCGGTGTCGTCGTCGGCGACCAGGATGCTGGCAGACGGCATGCGGAGCTCCTTCAGGTCCCGAGCGGTTCGATGGCGCCGGAATACATCGGCATCAGCACGCGAAAGGTGGTGCGGCGCGGCTGCGATTCACATTCGATGATGCCGCCGTGGTCGCCGACGATCTTGGCGACCAGCGCCAGGCCTAGGCCGCTGCCGCTCGCCTTGGTGGTCACGAACGGCTCGAACAGGTGCGGCAGCAGGTCGTCGGGCACGCCGGGCCCGTTGTCCTTGACGCAGAATTCCAGCGGCAGCGAGACGCGCGTCTTGCTTCCCGGCCGCGACAACCGCACGCCGGGACGAAACGCGGTGGTGAGCTGGATCTCGCCGTCGTCGGCATCGCCGATCGACTCGGCGGCGTTCTTCACCAGGTTGAGGAAGACCTGCACCAGCTGGTCACGGTTCGCCAGCACCGGCGGCAGCGACGGGTCGTACTCCTCCATGAAGACGAGGTGCCGCCCGAAGCCGCTCTGCGCGAGCTTCTTCACGTGCTCCAGCACGGCATGGATGTTGACCGGCTGGCGCTCGACAGGACGCTCGTCGCCGAACACTTCCATGCGGTCGACCAGCTTCACGATGCGGTCCGCTTCGTCGCAGATCAGCCGCGTCAGCGTGCGGTCTTCGTCGCTCGCCGCCTGCTCCAGCAGCTGCGCCGCGCCGCGGATGCCGGACAGCGGGTTCTTGATCTCGTGCGCCAGCATGGCGGCGAGCGCGATCACCGAGCGCGCGGCGCCGCGGTGGGTGAGCTGGCGGTCCATCTTGTCGGCGCGCGTGCGCTCCTGCAGCATCACCACGACGTGGCGCGGACGTTCCGAGAGCGGCGCGACGTGCAGGTCGACCACGCGCTCGCCGGGATTGCGCGGCGTGCCGAGGTCCACCCGGTATTCGTTCACGGCGGCGCCGCGATCGCGCACCTGGTCGATCAGCGGCAGCAGCGGGCTGCCGAACGGGACCAGGTCGCGCATCAAGTGCCGGCGCAGCAGCGAGGCGGAGGCTGCGAAGAACGCTTCGGCCGCCGCATTCGCCTCGGTGATGCGGCCATCGGGCGCCACCACCATGATCGGATGCGGCAGCGCGTTGATGATCGCGTCGGCGGAGGCGTCATGCGGAATCGCCGCATGCTTGGCGACCGCTTGAGGCCGGCTCATGCCGCCCTCCTCTGCTCGGCCGCGGCGTAGAGATCGGCGATGCACGCGAGCACGGTTTCAGGATTTTCGGATGTGAGCATTGTGGTGCGTGCGGTCGCGTCCGGCGTGAGGCCGC
>DASWSO010000285.1:0-5292 GCA_036402635.1 Xanthobacteraceae bacterium | reverse complement strand
GTGGCGGAGGAGTTCCGGCCGAGCGCGGCCGGCCCGGGCCATCGCTGGCGCGCCGGCGGCATCCTGCTGCAGTTCCTGCCGAAGTCGCCCGACCGCATGCGCCAGCCGGATCTCGATCCCGGCGACGCGCCGGAAGGCGTGGAGCAGCATACGGTGGCGGAGGACGAGGCCTGGGTGGAAGGCCGTTCACTGGTGGAAACGGTCGAGGACCTGGAACTGATCGACCCGGCGCTCTCGCACGAACGGCTGCTCTATCGGCTCTTTCACGAGCGCGGCGTGCGGGTCTTCCGCAGCCAGCCGATGGTGGCGCAGTGCTCCTGCTCGCGGCCGAAGATCACCGACATGCTCAAGCGCTTCTCCGCCGACGACCGCGCCCACATGGTGGAGGACGGCGCGATCTCGGTGACCTGCGAGTTCTGCAACAGCAAATACGTGATCGATCCGGCCGAGGTCGACACCGCCGGCTGAGCTCCGGCGCCCCGCGCGTCATTGCGAGGAGCGCAGCGACGAAGCAATCCAGAGCGTCCGCATCGGCGCGGATTTTGATGGATGCCCGGACCAAGTCCGGGCATGACGGATCCTTCAGTCGAGCGGGAGGTGCCGGATGGCTTACGAGAACGTCGTGGTCGAGACCCACGGCAAGGTCGGGTTGATCCGGCTGAACCGGCCGCAGGCGCTGAACGCGCTCAACTCCGCGCTGATCGCCGAGGTCGAGACGGCGGTCGCGGCGTTCGAGGCCGACACTGACATCGGCTGCATGGTGCTGACCGGTTCGGAGAAGGCGTTCGCGGCCGGCGCCGACATCAAGCAGATGTCCGGCATGTCCTACATCGACGCCTATATGGGCGAGTTCGCCGCCGGCTGGGACGCGGCCGCGCGCGCCCGCAAGCCGGTGATCGCGGCGGTCGCCGGCTTCGCGCTCGGCGGCGGCTGCGAACTCGCCATGATGTGCGACATGATCATCGCCGCCGACAACGCCAAGTTCGGTCAGCCGGAGATCAAGCTCGGCGTCATTCCGGGCATCGGCGGCACGCAGCGGCTCACCCGCGCGGTCGGCAAGGCCAAGGCGATGGACCTCTGCCTGACCGGACGGCTGATGGATGCGGCGGAAGCCGAGCGTTCCGGCCTGGTCGCGCGCGTGATTCCGCTCGCCGATCACATGGCCGAGGTGATGAAGACCGCCGAGACCATTGCGTCGATGTCGCTGCCGTCGGTGATCGCCGCCAAGGAATGCGTCAACCGCGCCTTCGAGACGACGCTGTCGGAAGGCATCCGCTTCGAGCGACGCGCCTTCCATCCGCTGTTCGCCACCGAAGACCAGAAGGAAGGCATGGCGGCGTTCATCGAGAAGCGCCCGCCGCAGTTCAAGAACCGGTAGCGCCGCTCGCCGTCGGCGTCCGTTTGACCGCCTGCATGCGCTCGACGTTGAACAGGTCCGGAAAGGCGCGCGTCCAGAGCGCTACCACGATCAGCGTGCCGACGCCGCCGATCAGCACCGCCGGCACCGCCCCCAGCCAGGCCGCCATCACGCCGGCGCGGAATTCGCCCAGCTGGTTGGAAGTGCCGATGAACAGCGAATTCACCGCGCTGACGCGGCCGCGCATCTCGTCCGGCGTCTCCAGTTGCACCAGCGTCATGCGGATGACGACGCTGACCAGGTCGGCAGCTCCGAGGATAACCAGGAACGCCATCGACAGCGGCAGCCACGTGGAGAGCGAGAACGCAATCGTCGCCACGCCGTAAATGGCGACGCAGGCATACATGATGCGGCCGACGCGCCGGCGCAGCGGCCAGCGCGCCAGCACGATCGACATCGACAGCGCGCCGAGCGCTGGGCAGGCGCGCAGCAGGCCGAGCCCTTGCGCATCGGTCCCGAGGACGTCGCGCGCGAACACCGGCAGCAGCGCGGTCGCGCCGCCCAGCAGCACCGCGAACATGTCGAGCGAGATCGCGCCCAGCACGATCGGATGGCGGCGGATGAAGGCGAAGCCGGCCAGCACCGCCGCCATGCTGAAAGGTTGCCGCGAGGCCGCGGTCTGCTGCGTACGGATGCGCGCCACCATGAAGCTCGCGAACAGCAGCAAGCCGGCGCTGATGGCGTAGGCGGCGACCGGGTTCTGCGCGTAGATGAGGCCGCCGATCGCCGGTCCGGTGATGGTGGCGATCTGGTTGGCCGAAGCCGAGCCGGCGACCGCGCGTGGAAACAGGCTTTGCGGCACCACGATCGGCAGCATGCTGGCAAGGCTCGGCATCTCGAACGCGCGCGCGCAGCCGAGCACGAACACGGTGGCGAAGATCATCTCGCGGGAAATCCAGCCGCGCAGCGTCCCCAAGGCCAGCACCGCCACGGCGGCGGCCTCGATCATCAGGCAGATACGCAGCACGATGCGCCGGTCGTAGCGGTCGGCGACGTGGCCGGCGAACAGGACGAGCGCGGCGGCAGGCAGGAACTGCGCCAGCCCGACAAGGCCGAGGTCGAGCGCGCTGTGGGTGAGGTCGTACATTTGCCAGCCGACCGCCACCGCCTGCATCTGGGTGGCAACCGTCGAGCACACACGCGCCAGCCAGAACCGGCGGAAGCCGGAATGGTTCAGCAGCGCCTCAGGATGACTACCGGATGCGTTCACGGGGGCCGCTCAGGCAATTGGACCGCCGGCCCACCGGGTCACCACACCAGCATATGCGAAGGGGATTGGTGGAGCCGAGGGGAGTTGAACCCCTGACCTCCGCAGTGCGATTGCGGCGCTCTCCCAACTGAGCTACGGCCCCGCCGGTGCGCACGAAGCGTGTCGCCCGCATGCAGGAAGGCGGCATTTATGGCGGGGGCTCCGGCACTGTCAAGCGAACGCCGCGTGGCTGCGCCTGTTGCGAGTGTCGGCCGCGAAGCCTTGTTCCGCTGGCGCAACCCCGCTACATGTCGGCTCGCCTCAACCGCCGCGAAGGGCCGAATGCGCGCGCTGCTCGACGTCATCCTGCTGGTGCTGCAGCTCTATATCTGGATCCTGATCGCCGCCGCGGTTCTGTCCTGGCTGGTGGCGTTCAACGTCGTCAACACGCGCAACCCGATCGTCGCCTCGGTCGGCGAGTTCCTCGACCGGATCACCGAGCCGGTGCTGCGGCCGATCCGCTCGGTGCTGCCGAACCTCGGCGGCATCGACATCTCGCCGGTGATCCTGATCCTGATCATCTTCTTCATCCAGAACATCATCACCCGCTACATCTATCCCAACGTGTTCTAGCGCATGGCTGAGCGGCCGTGGCGGCCGATCGAAGGCGGCGTCAGCGTGGCCGTGCGCCTCACTCCCAAGGGCGGCCGCGATGCGGTCGATGGCGCCGAGCGCCTCGCCGATGGCACGGCCGTGCTGAAGGCGCGCGTCCGCGTCGCTGCCGAGGACGGTGCGGCCAATGCGGCGTTGGTCGCGCTGCTCGCCAAGGCGGTCGGCGTGCCGCGCAGCCGCGTCGAACTGGCGAGCGGTGCGACCGCGCGCCTCAAGAGGCTGACGATATCGGGCGATCCGGCACGGCTGATGGCTGCGCTGGAGGCCCTCGCCGGAAAAGGGAAGGCATGAGCGCGCAAATCATCGACGGCAACGCCAGCGGAGCCGAGCTGCGCGGCAAGGTGGCGGATGCGGTGACGCGGCTCGCGCGCCAGCACAGTCTAGTGCCGGGCCTGGCGGTGGTGCTGGTCGGCGACGACGCGGCCAGCAGCATCTATGTGCGCACCAAGGTCAAGCGCAGCGCCGAAGCGGGGGTGCGCTCCTCCGACCATCGGCTGCCGGCGACCGCGAGCGAGGCCGACGTGCTGGCAACGGTGGCGCGGCTCAATGCCGATCCGATGGTGCACGGCATCCTGGTGCAGCTGCCGCTGCCGCCCCATGTCGACGCCGCCAAGGTGATCGCCAGCATCGATCCGGCCAAGGACGTCGACGGGCTGCATCCGGTGACGGTCGGCCGCCTCGCCAGCGGCATGCCGACGCTGATCCCGTGCACCCCGCTCGCCTGTATCATCCTGGCCAAGCAGGTGCACGGCTCCCTGCGCGGGCTGGAAGCGGTGGTGATTGGCCGCTCCAACATCGTCGGCAAGCCACTGGCGCAGCTGCTGCTGGCCGAGGACGCGACCGTGACGATCGCGCACTCGAAGACCAACGATCTGCCGGCGGTGTGCCGCCGCGCCGACCTGCTGATCGCAGCGGTCGGCAGGGCGGAGCTGGTTAAGGGCTCATGGGTGAAGCCGGGCGCGACGGTGCTGGACGTCGGCATCAATCGTTTGCCGGGCGAGGGCGACAAGAAGCGGCTGGTCGGCGACGTCGATTTCGACGAAGCGGTGCAGGTCGCCGGCGCGATCACGCCGGTGCCGGGCGGCGTCGGACCGATGACGATCGCCTGCGTGCTGGTGAATACCGTGCGCGCCGCCTGCGCGCAGGCCGGGCTGCCGGTGCCGGAATTCGGGCGCTAGCCGAGCCGCTCAGGTGCGGGAGGCTACTTGCGGAAGTCTGGGATGAGCGAGCCGGCGGCGGAGGTGACCTTATCGAAGGTCTCCACGCTGACGCGCGCGACCGTCATCGAGGCGTTCACGGTGATGTCGGCCGCGTCCTTGAGGTAGGTGGCTTCCGCGATGCGGCGGCCCCACGACTTCTTCTCCTCCGGCTTCGGCTCCGTCGCCTCGGCAGCAGCCGGCTCGCCCGCGGGCGGTGGTAGATCGATCCCGCGATCGGCGGCGGGCTCGGCTGTAGCAACACGCGTACCTGCGGCAGCCGGCGTGCGCTGCGCAGTCTTCGCCGCCGCAGGCTTGTGGGTCGTGGCGGAGTGCGGCTTTGGCTCGGGCGGCGGCGGGGTCTCGACGATGCGCTCGCGCGGCTCGATCACCGGCGGCGTGACTTTGCCCGGAACGAGCGACGCATGGGTGCTGGTGATGAGGGCGGCGGCGTCGGCCTTCTCGGCCGGCCCGGCGTCCGGCTGCACGGCCAGCACGTTGGGTTGCGGCTGCCCGCTCCAATCATGGTTGGCAACCAGGTACAGCCCAATCAGCAGCGCGGCGGCCACGGGGGTGCATTCCAGCACGATCTTGCTGAGGCGCTTGAACCAGGGCACAGGCGCGAGCACGTGAAATCCCCCTCCGGATGACCTCGGCCGAGCGCTGAAAATCGCGGCGCTTTGCGGCCGAAGCATGAACAAGTCGTGCAAACTTCAGGATATTTGCGCCTCCCGGGCGGCCGCATGGGGTCAGTGGTACGACTCGCCTTCACGTACCTTGCCGCGGAACGCCCAGTACGAATAGGCCGTGTATGCCAG
>DASWSO010000284.1:0-2534 GCA_036402635.1 Xanthobacteraceae bacterium | reverse complement strand
CATCGCGGTCGGCGCCGGCGCCGCCGGCGCGCTCAACATGTGGTACGACGCCGACATCGACGCGATCATGTCGCGCACCGCCGACCGGCCGGTGCCGGCCGGCCGCGTGCTGGCGCGCGAGGCGCTCGGCTTCGGCCTCACCCTCGCCGGCTTCTCGATCGTGGTGCTGGGGCTCGTGGCCAACTGGCTGGCCGCCGGGCTGCTCGCCTTCACCATCGTGTTCTATGTCGGCATCTACACGATGTGGCTGAAGCGGCTCACGCCGCAGAACATCGTCATCGGCGGCGCCGCCGGCGCCTTCCCGCCGATGATCGGCTGGGCCGCCAAGACCGGCAGCCTCGACCTCGAGCCGATCCTGCTGTTCCTCATCATCTTCTTCTGGACCCCGCCGCACTTCTGGGCGCTGGCGCTCAACCGCTGCGAGGATTACGCCCGCGCCGGCGTGCCGATGCTGCCGGTGACCAGCGGCGCCGCCGAGACCCGCCGCCAGATCCTGCTCTACACCGTGCTGCTGGCGCCGCTCGGCGTCTCGCCCTGGCTGTTCGGCTATGCCGGTCCGTTCTACGCGGTCACCGCCGCGGTCGCCGGCGCCGTGATGCTGTGGCTCGCCGTGCGGGTGTGGCGCCCGGCCGCGAAGGTCGCGCCGGAAACCCCGGGCAAGCACCTGTTCGCGTTCTCGATCCTCTACCTGTTCCTGCTGTTCGCCGTGCTGCTGGTGGAGCAGGGTTTTTGGCGCGCGACGCTGTGACGGTGCGCGGGAATGAGCCATGAGCGAACCACCTCAGGAGCACGGCATCGTCCTCACCGCGGAGCAGAAGCGGCGGCGGCGCGCCCGCTCGATCGCGATCGCGCTGGCGCTCGGCGCGCTGGTCGCGCTGTTCTACGTGGTGACGATCGTGAAGCTCGGCCCCAACGTGCTCAACCGGCCGATGTGACGAGGAAACCCGCGTGAGCAACCCCGCACCGCATCCGCATCGCCACCCCGCCCGCCGCCGCGACCTGATCGTCGCCGGCGCCTGCGGCGCCTTTGTCGCGCTGATGGTGGGCGCGGCTTACGCGGCGGTGCCGCTGTACGACTGGTTCTGCCGCACCACCGGCTTCGCCGGCCGCCCGCTGGTGGCGACCGCCGCGCCCTCGCAGGCGCTCGCGCGCAAGCTCAAGGTGCGCTTCGACGCCAACGTCACCCCCGGCCTGCCGTGGAAGTTCGAGCCGGAGCAGACCGCCATCGAGGTCGCCATCGGCGACGTGGTCACGGTCTACTACACCGTCATCAACCTGGCGGCGCGCGAGACCCTCGGCAACGCCTCCTACAACGTGACGCCGACCACCACCGGCGGCTACTTCCAGAAGATCAACTGCTTCTGCTTCACCGAGCAGCGGCTCGGCCCCGGCGAGAAGCGCGAGCTGCCGGTCGTGTTCTACATCGACCCGAGCATTGCGGCCGACGCCGAGCAGGCCGGCCTCGACACCATCACACTGTCCTACACCTTCTACCCGGTGCGGCAGCCGGCGCCGGCCGCGCAAGCGCCCGGAAACGCCTCGGCGCGATTGTCGCCGGCCAGCGAGACGCGCTAAGAACCCCTGACGATCCGAGCGGAGACTTGAGCACGATGGCCGAGGCGCACGCCAAACATCACGACTACCACCTGGTCGACCCGAGCCCGTGGCCGGTGATCGGCGCCATCTCGGCGTTCATCCTGGCGGTCGGGCTGATCTCCTGGATGCACAAGATGTTCACCGGGGCGCCGATCGTGTTCTTCGCCGGCCTCCTTGGCGTCGGCTACACGATGCTGGCCTGGTGGCGCGACGTGGTGCGCGAGGCGCAGTACAAGGGCGACCACACCCGGGTGGTGCAGTTGCATCACCGCTACGGCATGATCCTGTTCATCGCCTCCGAGGTGATGTTCTTCGTCGCCTGGTTCTGGGCCTACTTCAACACCGCGCTGTTTCCCAACGACGTGCATGAGATCGCGCGCGTCGCCGCCACCGGCGGAGTGTGGCCGCCGAAGGGGATCGAGACCTTCGATCCCTGGCACCTGCCGCTGCTCAACACCCTCATCCTGCTCACCTCCGGCACCACCGTCACCTGGGCGCATCACGCGCTGCTGCACAACGACCGCGACGGGCTCAAGAAGGGGCTGATCTGCACCATCGTGCTGGGCGTGCTGTTCACCTGCGTGCAGGCTTACGAGTACAGCCACGCCGCCTTCGGCTTCAAAGGCAACATCTACGGCGCCACCTTCTTCATGGCGACGGGGTTCCATGGCGCCCATGTGATCATCGGCACCATCTTCTTGACGGTCTGCCTGATCCGCGCCTATGCGGGCCACTTCACGCCGAAGCAGCACCTCGGCTTCGAGTTCGCCGCCTGGTACTGGCATTTCGTCGACGTGGTGTGGCTGTTCCTGTTCGCCTGCATCTATGTGTGGGGCGCGGGTGCCCATGCGGCCGGTGCCGCCGCGCACTGAACTGCCTTTACCGCGGCTAGCTGCGGCACAATCGGTTGACGTAATGCATCGGCGCCCGATCTCGAA
>DASWSO010000283.1:0-7491 GCA_036402635.1 Xanthobacteraceae bacterium | reverse complement strand
GACGGGAGCTTGCCGTAGAGTCCACATCGCATCGCCGCCTCATGTTCCGGTCGGGCAGCGGAATTCGCGCAAGACCCCGAGGTCGAGGGGGTTCTGCACGCCGGCGCTGATCTGATACTGCAGGTCGCGTCCGCCGACGATGAAGCTCGCCACGATGCGGTCGCCGCGGCGGCGCGGGGAAGCCGCTTCCACCAGCCGGAACAGCGACCACACGCCGCCGCGTTCGAGCACCGAGGGCGGCCCGGGCTGCGCGGCGCTGATGGTGGGCTCGGCGAACGCCTGCCGACCGCCGGCCGGCGGCAGCGTCGGTTCCGGCGGCGGGGCGTCCGGCGTCACCGTGACGGCGGCGCGCGCGATGCTCACCGCGCCCGGCCATTGCACGCTCACCGGCGAGAGGCTGCCGCCCGGCTTGCTCTCGATCACGGCGCCGTTGATCTCCATCTTCGCCGTGATGCCGGGATCGACGCGCGGCGGTACGATCGCCAGCGTCACCGCCGGCTGGTTGCCGCCGCCGGTGAAGAAGGTGTCGCGGATGATCTCGGCGCGCTGGAAATCCCGCAGCATGGCGGGATTGAGCACCGCCGATTCCGGCTTGTCGGGACGGAACGTCCAATCCCGCTTGCTGGTATCCACCAGCGGCGCCAGGGTCTGCTTGAAGTAGCCGTCCAGAATGCCGCCGGTGCCGAACAGGCGGCCGAATTCCTGCAGCGACACTTCGCTGGTGCCGGTGCGCACGAACGGGTAGCGGCCTTCGACGATGCGCCGGCACTGCGGCGTCACCTCGGCGCGCAGCGTGTCGAGGATCAGCGACGCGGAGGAGCGCGCGACGTCGCGCTCGAAATCCGTCGCTGCGCCGCGCATCATGTCGGCGAACGGTGGCGGCATGCGCGCCGCCGCCGCCTTCAAGTTGGAGATCTGCACCTGCAGCTGCGCGGTCGCCTGTGCAGTCTGCGAGGGCACCGTCGCGATCGTGGTCAGGCTCTGGTTGATCTCCGCCAGGTTGGCGACCACGGCGTCGGTCTGCTTGCGCGAGCCGTCGCCGTCGACGAACACGTGCAGGTGCTTGAAGGTGGCCTCGATCAGCGCGCCCGGCGCCCGGTCGCCCTGCTGCATCAGCACGGCCGAGCCGGGGCCGCCCTGATCCTCCGGCTTGGCTTCGGCCTTCTTGAATCCGGCCCGCTCGCGCGTCAGCGCGGTCTCGTCGCGCACCGATTCCATGATCTGCTTGAGCGGGGAGGTGGCGGCCGCGATCGCGCTCAGCGCCACGTATTTCGGCTTGTCGGCGGTGAGCCGTTTGAGCCGCAGCATGGCCAGCGCATCGCGCCAGGTGGCGATGAAGTCGCGCGTGTAGAGCGTCAGCAGGTCCTCGGGGAGCCGCTCGTACTGCTCCGCCACCGCCGCCTGCTCGCCGACGCTGCCGAGCACCCAGCGCTCCTTCTTGACGGTCTCGGCGATGTTGCCGAGCCGTTCCATGAAGGCGCGATGGAAGCCCGCATAGGTGTAGAACCCGGGCACGCGGATGCTGTCGAGCGGCTGATTGCCGGCGGCTTCGAACACCAGGGCGATGTCGGGCCCGCCTTGGCGCGCCGCCACCCAGTCCGGCACGTTGGCGGTACGCGCCTGCGACTTCAGCAATTCGTAGGCGCGCTGCGACACGCTCAAGCGGCCGAGCGTCTTCTGCGCCTCCTCAACCAGCGGCCCGTGCAGCGTGATGAACGGCTCGCCCTGTTCCAGGTCGAACATCGCGACCAGATGCTCTTCCAGCGCCTTGCGGCCTTCGCTATTGGCGGCGCCCGGATAGAGATTGTCGGTCCAGTCGCGCCGCATCCAGCTGACGATCAGGTTGCGGTCGAGCGGCACGTTCTGCACGCCGCCCAACATCAGGTAGACCTTGAGCGCCTCGTAGATGAACCCGGTGTCCTTGCGCTCCGGCTTCATCGCCGCTTCCAGCTGCTCTTCCAGCCGATAGATCAGCCGCGAGCGGTACATGCGCTCGAGCCCGACCCGGTAGGCATTCTCGGATGCCGATTGCAGCCGCTCGCGCTGGCTCAATCCGAAGGTCGCCATCACCGGCGTCCAGTCGTTGCGGGTGGCGAAGCCGGCCGGCAGGTGGCGCAGCCGGTACAACAGCGGCAGCACCTTGGCGAGGTCGCGGTCGGAGATGATGTTCTCTTTCGCGAGCGGGCCCGCGACGGCGGCATATTCGGTCGCCGCCTTCTCGGTCGCATCGATCAGCGCGCGGTTGCGCGAATAGCTGATCCACCACAGGCTCGCCAGCGTGATGGTGGCGAGCGCGATCACCGAGAACGCAACCGCCTTGATGATCATCGCGCGCCGCACCGCGGAGCGGTCGGTCGACACCCAAGCGGCCTCGCCGATGATCACCTTATTGATGAGATCGGTGAGGAAGAAGCTCTTGCCCTTGCCCGAATAGGCGACGCCCTGCACCTCCTCGGCGCCGAAGCTGCGTGCCAGTGCCCCGATCACCTGATCGATCGGCGTGCCTTCCTGCGTGCCGGAGGTGAAGTAGAAGCCGCGCAGCGTCGCGTTGGCGTGGTAGCGGGTGGGCTCGAAGATCGAGTTGAGGAAGTCGTAGATCGGCCGCTTCAACGCCGACATCTGCGCCGGCAGGCCGAACAGCGAGACGCGGGTCGCCGGCGCCGGCTCTTCCTGCAGCCGGTCGGTGAGGTCGACGTTGAGCCGCTCGATCAGCGCGTCGAACTCGTGCGGCACCTCGCCGACCAGGTTGCGGGTCTTGTCGCCGGTCTGGAAGGTCGCGCCCCAGACCTGCTTGCGGCCGTTCTCGCCGAGATTGCCGAAGAACTCCATGAAGCCGGCGACGAGGTCGGCCTTGGTGAACAGCACGTAGACCGGGAAGTCGACCTTCAGCCGTTCGTGCAGTTCCAAGAGCCGGGTTCGGATCGCGTTGGCATGCGCGTTGAGCTCGGCGGTGCCGAGCACCATGATGTCTTCGAGGCTGATCGCGACGATGACGCCGTTGATCGGTTGCCGTGGCCGGTTCTTCTTCAACAGGTCGAGGAACGAGAACCAGCTCGCGTGGTCCGACTTGGCGTCGGAATCCTGCGTGGTGTAGCGGCCGGCGGTGTCGATCAGCACCGCGTCGTCGGTGAACCACCAGTCGCAGTAGCGGGTGCCGCCGACGCCGGCGATCGCGGCCGGCGTGGCGCCGCGCGCGAGCGGGAATTTCAGCCCGGAATTGACCAGTGCGGTGGTCTTGCCGGAGCCGGGCGGGCCGATCAGCAGATACCAGGGCAGGTCGTAGAGGAATTCCGCCTTGCCGCCGCTCCCGGTCTTGAGCGTCTGCAGGGCATCCTTCATCTTGTCCTTGAGGACGATGGCATCGTCGTCCGGCTTCTTGTCCTCGACCGCGCCGCCGCCCGCGATGGCGTCGGCGATCGCGGCCGCGCCCTTGCGGCGGCGGAAGAAGCTGACGCTGCCGGCGCCCGCCAGCATGGCGGCGATGAGCACCACCGCCATTTCGCGCACGACGTAGTTCTCGAGCGGATGCCAGCCGCCGATCGAGACGAACGGCCCGGCCATCCACACCACCGCGGACAGCGAGGTGAAGCCGATGCCCCACAGTGAGAGGTAGAAGATGCGGCTGCCGAGGCCTGTTTGGAGGAATTTGAACATCGCGCCCTTCAGCCTCGGCTCATTCGGTCCGCGGGATCAGCACTTCGACACGCCGGTTGCGCTGACGCCCTTCCGGATTGTCGTTGGTGGCGATCGGGACGTCGGGACCCTTGCCGTCGGTCTCCATGCGTTCGGGCTTGCTGAGGCCCTTCTTGAGAATCTCGGCCACCGCCTTGGAGCGCTCCACCGACAGGTGCCAGTTGGACGGGAAGCGGGCGTTCTTGATCGGCACGTTGTCGGTATGGCCGACCACCTTGATCCAGCCGCTCTCCTTCTCGAGCGTCTCGGTGATGCGGGCGGCGATCGGCTTGAACTCCTCGCGCACCACTGCCTTGCCTGACTCGAACAGGATCAGGTCGCCGACGCGGATCACGATCGTGTTGCCGGCCTGGGTGACGGTGATGCGGCCGGCCGCGATGTCGGGTCCGAGGCCGGTGCGGATGCGCTGCAGTTGCGAGATGCGGTCGACCGGCGGCGGGGGAGGGGGTGGCGGCGGCGCGATCACCCGGCGCGCGATCTCGACCTTGTCGAGCGGATGCAAGGTGCCGACGGTGCCGGCGACCGCTTCGGAGCCGCCGCCGAGCAGCGCCCGCAGCGTCAGGAACATCCCGATCAGCAGCGCGGCGGCCGCGGAGGCGACCGCCCAGACTGGGACCCGGAATCGCGCGGCGCGGCTCTCCAGCCGCTGCCCTTGCCAGCGCGGCGACAGGTCGCGGATGACCTTCGGCCGCACCCGGCGCAGCGTCTCGTAGAGATTGCGCTGGATCTGCTGCAGCTGCTGCTGGCCGTTCGGCGTGGTGCGATGCACGCCCTGGAAGCCGAGCGCCAGGCAGGTGTGCTGCAGTTCCAGCAGCGGATAGTTCACCAGCGGGTCTTTCAGCGCCCGTTCCAGCTCCTCGAAGAAGCGCACGCCGCCGATGCGCTCGCCGAAGAAGCGGCTCAGCATGCTGTACTGCGTCCAGACGTGCCGGTCCTCGGTCGGGATGTTCTGGACGATGTCGTCGGCCGTGGCGCAGAGGATATACTTGGCGGTGTTGGCCTGCTCCTCCGGGATGCCGGCGTTGCGGATGTCCTTCTCGAAGAACTTGATGGCGTCGGCGACCTGTTCCATCAGGCTCGCGAACGAGGCGCGCATGAGCGCGACCCGCAGGCGTCCGAGCAGCAGCAGCAGCGGCCCGGCCGCTCGCATGATCGGGTTTTCGTGCGGCGCCGCCAGTTCGTCGATGCGGAGCTCCGGCGCGCGCCGCTCGACCACCTGCGGCTGCTGCGGCCGTTGGCTCTGGATCCATTCCTCTTGGGTCGGGGTCTGTCCGGCCGTCGCGTATTGGATCGGCCCGACCGCGCCGGCCTGGTAACCCGGGTCCGGAGGCTGCTGCGGTCCAGGCGGATAGGCCGGCGGCCCGGGCGGATAGCCGGCCGGCTGCGGCGGATAAGCCGGCCCCGATGGGTAATGGCCGGGCGGCGTCTGGTAAGGGGCGCCGGGCTGGGGCGGGTAGCCCGGCTGTGGCGGATAGGCGGGAGGCCCCGGCGGGTAGCCGGCCGGTTGACCGGGTTGCGGCGGATAGCCCGGAGGAGCAGCTCCCGGGGCAGGCGCGACCGGCCTCCGCGCTCCGGGATTCGGACGAATGATCGTCCGTTCGCCGCGGCCGCCGAAAGGCTGGTCCTTGTCGCTCATCGCCTGTCTTCCAGGATCGCCCAGAGCTCCATTTCGAGGTCTGGCCAATCCCCTGAGAAGTGCATGCCGATGGAACTGGCAGTGCTGAACTCTGGCCAGAGGCCGGATTTGCGGTCAAGGTAGAAGTAGACGTGATCCGTAATGGCGCGGATTTGTGGCGGTGGCGTCGGCAGATGCACCAGCGGCACGCCCGGCAGATGGGCGTGCACGATTTCGTTCATCTTGGTGTTCGGCCCCACCTTGAAGAGGTTGGGGAACTGATTCTGGATCTCGATCAGCGGCCGGCGTGAAGCGACTTCCAGCACGAAGTTGGCGTTGCGGAACAGGCTGCGGTCGCGGATCGGAGAGACGAACGCGTTCTGCGCCCGCTCGATGATCTCCAGCCGGATGGCGCGGCGGCCGAGCCGCGCGCTGAGGAAGTCCTGCAGGTCCCGCAGCACCGGCGCGAACACGTTCTCCAGGTTGTCGTGGTCGTAGGCGGGGTAATTGCGGGCCCGACGTTCCGGTGTAGCAAACGTCGCCAACTCACCGACAAGCCTCAAGAATTCCTCGAACAGGCGCTCCGGGTGGACGTAGCCGGATCCGCGGAAATGCTTGAGCACGTTGACGTGCCGGTTGAGCAGTTGCAGCACCAGGTAGTCGACGCTTTGCAGGCCGCCGCCGGCGGTCGGATCGGCGGCGTAGCGAGCCAGTTCCTCAAGCTTGTTGTCGATCCAGCCGACCACCCGGTCGATCCAGCCGTCGACCACCGGATGGGCCGTGCAGGTGAGCACCGGCGGGGCGAATTTCTCGTCGAAGACCAGGGTCTTGTCGCGGATTTCTATAATCCGCGCGATGGCCAGGCCGACGTAGCCGGGCTTGGCGGTCTTGCGCAGCTCGAAGGCGAGCCGCGGATAGGCGACGTCGATCACCTCCTCGATCCGCAGCGAGGAGGTGGAATCGATGAAGGTCTCGTCGTCGCGCGTGAAGCGGCTCGCGCTCTCCGAATCCCTCTCGTCGACCTCACGGGTGTTCGGCGCCGCCACCGGCAGCGAGAGCCAGGCGAGCTGATTGAGCGCCGAATCGGGCACGTCGACCGGCGCCGGGATCGGGCTGTCGCCCGGGATGTCGAATGGCGTGCCGTCCGGCATCACGCCGACCGCGCGGCGCACCGCGAACTTCGCCTGCATGGCGAGGTCGCGGTCGATCTCGAGATGCGAGAAGCCCCACGGATAGGGCGTGGTCTGCCGCACCCGGCTTTCCACCAGATGCTCGAGATAGCGGTCGTTCTGCTGCAGATGATGCGGCCGCAGAAACAGACCTTCAGACCAGACGACCTTACTGTACCACGACATCGGTGACCCGCGGCTAGACGTGACGGCGCCGGGCGCTCAAGCCCCGGGAAGAATTAGCGTATCGTATTCCCGCCGCGGTCGTAACACTCGGCGAAGTATTGCATGAACACATCCACCAGTCCGTCGTCGTGGCGGCGCGTCTGCGCCTGCCAACGGGCCACATAGGCGTCCCACAGCCGCGCCTTGCGGGAGCCGACCACCGCGGCGAGGCCGCGATCGGTGTCGGTCTCCTGCTCGATGGTCTTGGGATCGAACTCGGAGATCAGCATTCCGAGCGCCTGCTGCATGGCGGTGTAGGTCTTGAGCTGGTGCGTCTTGATGTCGTCGAAGCTCTGCTGCAGCGCGCGCGGCGCGTCGAGGTAGCTGCGGGTCGGCGGACCGAACATGATCCGCATCGCGTCCTCGGCGGTCGGCGAGAATTTCAGCGGATTGTTGTCGAGCGCCTGCACCATCGTCTGATTGGCGCTGCGGGCGAGCCGCTTCGCCTCCAGGCGGGCGTTGAGCAATTGCCGCAGGTTCTCCACCACGAGCCGCATCAGCATGCCGAGCTGCTCGGCGACCTGCTCCGGATTCTGCCGCTCGAACACCTGCTCCGGGATATTGGCGCCGTGCGCGAAGCGGGCGAGCAGGTTGCCAGCATGAGCCGGGGATGGCGGCACGCCCGCATCGAGAGGGCCCGGGGCGACGGGCGCCCGGGCCGGAGCGGCCGGCGGTGGGACGCGGCTGGCCGGCGACGGCGGCGCGAATGGCGCGGCCGGCGGCAGGTCTGCGGGTTCCGGCGCGGGCTCCTGGACGGCGGAGCCGTCGCCCGGCGCTCCCCATGGACCG
>DASWSO010000282.1:0-1857 GCA_036402635.1 Xanthobacteraceae bacterium | reverse complement strand
CTGCAGATGACGCGCCTGTATGCGCTCATCGCAAACGGCGGCAAGCTCGTCACGCCGCACATCGCCGATGACGTCGAGATCGCCGGGGCCAAAGGCCAGCCGATCCGCGTCCTGCGCCGGTTCGGCGCACAGCCGCCGCAGCCGACCGGCGTCGACCCGACCGCCCTCAGCTACGTGCAACGAGGGCTCGAGGAAGCGACTCATTCGACGATCGGCACGTCCGCCGGCGTCTTCGGCACCTTCCCGGTCGACATCGCCGGCAAGACGGGGAGCGCCGAGAAGAACGTCACGCTGCCGGGTTTCGCCCATGCGATTCCACAGGTGCAATCGTGGTGGTGCGGGTACGGGCCGTACAACCAGCCGACGATCGTCGTCTGCGCGCTGATCGAGAACGGCGGCCACGGCGGGACATCGGCTGCGCCCGCGGCGTTGAAGGTGTTCGAGCGCTACTTCGGCAAGAACGGTCAACTCACCAACCACCTCAGCGACTGATGACGATCGAAGCCGTCGACCGGAGATCACGCGGGCTGCACGCCCACCGCAGCAGCGAAGCGGTCGGCATCGGCGGCGTGTTGCGCAGGCTCGACTGGGTGCTGCTCGGCGCGCTCGCCGCAACGGCCGGCTACGGGCTGTGGGCGATCGACGGCATCACGATGCACGACGCGGGCGGCTCCGCGATGACGCGCCAGGCGCTCTACCTGTTCGCCGGCGGACTGCTCTTCCTCGCCGCGCTGTTCGTCGATCCCGGCACGTACCGGCGCCTGTGGCGGCCGATTTACTTCGGGACGCTCGCACTGATGGTGTTCGTGCTCGTGGCCGGTGCCGTAGCGCGCGGCTCGAAGCGGTGGGTGGACGTCGGCTTCTTCAAGTTCCAGCCGTCGGAGTTCGGCAAGGTGCTGTTCGTCCTCGCGCTCGCCGGTCTCCTCGCCGAGCGCTCGCGGTCGAGCAACTCGGTGCGCACGACACTCGCTGCGCTCGGCTACGGGCTCGTGCCGATCTTCCTCGTCTTCCTGCAGCCGGACATCGGCACCGCGCTCGTCTACACCTCCGCGCTCGGCGCGGTCCTCTTCATCGCGGGTGTGCGCTGGTGGCATCTCGGCGCCCTCGCGGCGGCGACCGTGATCACCGCACTCGCCGTGCTGTGGCTGCTGCCCGCCGCCGGCGTCAACGTCCTCAGGCCGTACCAGGCTGCGCGCCTGACCGGGTTCACGCATCCGGGCAACGACCCGCGCGGCGCGACGTACAACCTGCGCCAGTCGATCACCGCCGTCGGCGCAGGCGGGCTGCGCGGCCGCGGCGTCCTCGGCGCCACCCAGACGCGGCTCAATTATCTGCCGGAGCACGCGACTGACTTCGCGTTCGCGTCGCTCGCCGAGGAGCGCGGCTTCTTCGGCGCGTCGATCCTGCTGCTGCTCTATCTCCTGATCGTCTGGCGAGCGCTGAAGATCGTCGCGAGCGCGCGCGACATGTACACCGCAATCGTCGCGGGCGGCATCGCCTTCATGTTCATGTTCCAGGTGTTCGTCAACGCCGCGATGACGATGGGGATCGCGCCGATCACCGGTATCCCGTTGCCCTTCGTGTCGGTCGGCGGCTCGTCGATGATCACGAACTTCCTCGCGATCGGGATCCTGCAGGCCATCTACCTGCGGCGCCCCGGGAAGCGACGCGGTTGAGCCGGAAGCTCGGCCCGCTGGCGCTGCTCTCGCTGGTGCGGGAGGTGCGCCGCGGCAGCGGCGACCAGCGGCCGCTCGCAGTCGCGGGCGCACGCGAGCTGCTGCCGATCATCGCGCGGCAGTTGCGCGAGGGCGGCGATCCCTCGGCGGTGGTCGAGGGCCGGATCGAGAACGTCGCCGT
>DASWSO010000281.1:0-3665 GCA_036402635.1 Xanthobacteraceae bacterium | reverse complement strand
GGCAATATCGAGCGGGTGGTGACGCGGTTGTTCGCGATCGAGCAGCAACTGCCGGCGGCCAAGCCGATCGTGCGGGCGTTCGCCGAGACGCTGACGCCGGTGCGGCGCGCCGGCGATGTCGCGCAAGCCTTGATGGATCTCGGCGCCACCATCTGCACGCCGAAGAAGCCCGCTTGCGCGCTTTGTCCGTGGAACGAGGTTTGCGCCGCGCGCGCCCGCGGCGAGCAGGAGAGCTTCCCGCGCAAGGCCGCGAAAGCGGAAGGCAGATTGCGCCGCGGCGCGGCATTCTGGGTGACACGCGGCGGCGTCGAAGGGCTGATGCGCACACGTCCCGCCAAGGGGCTGCTCGGCGGGATGACGGAAGTGCCGTCGACCGATTGGACACATGACTTCGTGCAGGCAGAAGCATTGCGCGCCGCGCCAGGCGTAGCACCCGCGCCGGCGTGGCGCCGCGTTCCGGGCACGGTCACGCACACGTTCACGCATTTTCCGCTGGAGCTGATCGTCTATGCCGCAGAGGTGCGGCCGCGCACGCCGCCGCCTGCCGGCATGCGCTGGGTTCCGCTCGCGGAGATCGCGGCGGAAGCGTTGCCGAGCCTGATGCGCAAGGTGATCGCGCACGCCACCGCCGCACCCGCAGGACGCAGTGGCGCGACAATCGAGAAGGCGTGCTAGCTTTCGTCCAACGCCGGCCGGATCAAGGCCCAGCTGCCGCCAGGGAGACCATGGACTTGTCGAGACTCAATGTCGTGTCGAGCGTAAGCGCGGCTGCGCTGGTAGGCGCTCCCAATGCCTTCGCCTGGGAACCGAACCCTGGCTACCCCGACCCCGCCGTGCAGGTGCTGGACCCCGCTTTCGAGAAATACCGGCTGTTCAACGCCAGCCTGGAGCGGCTCGCCAGCGGCATGCGCTGGTGCGAGGGGCCGGTGTGGATGGGCGACGCGCGCTGCCTGCTGTGGAGCGACATCCCGAGCAACGCCATCATGCGCTGGGACGAGGAGACCGGCGCCACCAGCGTCTATCGCAGGCCCTCGAACAACGCCAACGGCAACACCCGCGACCGCCACGGCCGGTTGATCAGCTGCGAGCATGGCGGCCGCCGGCTCACCCGCACCGAATACGACGGCAGCATCACGGTGCTGATCGATAAGTTCGACGGCAAGCGCCTCAACTCGCCCAACGACCTGGTGGTGAAGTCGGACGACACGATCTGGTTCACCGATCCGTCGTTCGGAATCCTCGGCAACTACGAAGGCGATGCGGCAACGCCGGAGCTGCCGCTCAACGTCTATCGCTTCGATCCGAAGAGCGGACGCGCGACCGTCGTCACCGGCGACATCCCCGGACCGAACGGGCTCGCCTTCTCGCCCGACGAGAAGAAGCTCTACATCGTCGCCTCGCGCGACACACCGAACCGCAGCATCCGGGTGTTCGACGTGCTCGACGACGGCAAGGTGGCCAACGGCCGCGTGCTGATCGATGCGGGCGAGGGCGGCACGCCCGACGGATTTGCCGTCGACGTCGACGGCAATCTCTGGTGTGGCTGGGGCATGGGCGGCGGCCGCGACGGGGTGATGATCTTCACGGCCGAGGGCAAGCCGATCGGCAAGATCTCGCTGCCCGAGCGCTGCGCCAACGTCTGCTTCGGCGGGATCAAGCGCAACCGCCTGTTCATGGCGGCGAGCCATTCGATCTATTCGCTGTTCGTCGGTACCCAGGGCGTCAAGGGCGGCTGACGGCCCGCAGAGCTATCGTAGTCATCAAGGCGTTCGGATTCCCGCGCGCCAAGTCTTCATGGAGTAAGCAGGAATGAGCATTCAGCGTCATGAGACCGGCCCGCGCATGAGCCAGGTCGTGGTGCACGGCGACACCGTGTATCTCGCCGGCGTGGTGGCGCAGAAGAGCGCCGGCGGCAGCGTCGCCGAGCAGACGCGGGAAATTCTTGGCAAGATCGACGGCTATCTGGCGCAGGCCGGAACCGACAAGAGCAAGCTTCTCTCCGCCAACATCTGGATCACCGACATGGCGACCTTCGGCGAGATGAACGCCGTGTGGGACGGGTGGGTCTCGCCCGGCAACACGCCGGCGCGCGCCACCGTCGAAGCCAAGCTGGCGGCGCCGCAGTTCAAGGTCGAGATCATGGTGGTGGCGGCGCGCTAAGGGGCGTCACCGCAACCGGAGGACTCGAATCCGCGGCCCGTGGTAGGGGACGGCCAGCGGCCGAAAGGCCGAGCCGGACCCTGACCTTTGCGCCATACCGCCGCAGCCGCTTCGCAGCCGCACACCGCCCGCACCGTCGACGTGCTGGTGCCGGTCGCGCTCGACCAGACCTATTCGTACCGGGTG
Source organism: Xanthobacteraceae bacterium (assembly GCA_036402635.1). Classification (GTDB taxonomy): domain Bacteria; phylum Pseudomonadota; class Alphaproteobacteria; order Rhizobiales; family Xanthobacteraceae; genus DASWSO01. Next base: position 1,319 of record DASWSO010000281.1, on the reverse strand, counting down.
CCGCGCGGGCTTGAGCTCGCGGTCGGCGATTTCGTGCGTGTGCCGCTCGGCCCGCGCGAATGCACCGGCGTGGTCTGGAACGAAAGCGAGCCGCAGCCGGGCCTGCACAACCGCCTGAAGGACGTCGCGGCGGCGCTCGACCTGCCGCCCCTCAAGCCGGAGCTGATGCGCTTCGTCGATTGGGTGGCGGATTACGCGCTGTGTCCGCGCGGCATGGTGCTGCGGATGGCGCTGCGCATGGGCGAGCATCTCGGGCCGGAACGCGAGCGGGTCGGCGTTCGCCTTGCCGGGCCGGCGCCGCAGCGGATGACGGCGGCGCGCGCGCGCGTGCTGCGGGTGCTGGCGGACGGGATGGTGCGCAGCAAAGGCGACGCCGCGCGCGAGGCCGGCGTGTCGCCGGGGGTGATCGACGGGTTGGTGGACGAGGGCACGCTGGAGACGCTGGTGCTGGCGCCGGAGCCGGTCGCGCAGCGGCCCGACCCGGAGCATCCCCGGTCTGAGCTTACCGCCGCGCAGGCGCGTGCGGCGGCGGAACTGCATGCGCGCATGACATCCGGCGGCTTTTCGGCGTCGCTGATCGACGGCGTCACCGGGTCCGGCAAGACCGACGTCTATTTCGAGGCGGTGGCGGAATGCATCCGGCGCGGCCGCCAGGCGCTGATCCTGCTGCCCGAGATCGCGCTGACGACGCAGTTTCTGGACCGCTTCGCGGCGCGGTTCGGAACCCGCCCGGCGGAATGGCATTCGCAGGTACCGCCGCGAAGGCGTTCCCGTACCTGGTCCGGGATCGCCAACGGCGACATCGCGGCGGTCGCGGGCGCGCGTTCGGCGCTGTTCCTGCCCTACGCCGACCTCGGCCTCGTCATCGTCGATGAGGAGCATGACGCCGCCTACAAGCAGGAGGACGGCGTGCACTACCACGCCCGCGACATGGCGGTGGTACGCGCCCATATCGCGCAGATCCCGATCGTGTTGTCGTCAGCGACGCCGTCGGTCGAGACCGAGGTCAACGCGCGCCGTGGGCGTTATCACCGGCTGTCGCTGCCGGAGCGGTTCGGCGGTCAGCAGATGCCGCACGTGGAGGCGATCGATCTGCGTCGCGAAGGCCCGCCGCGCGGCCGCTATGTGGCGCCGCGACTTGCCGAGGCGGTGAAGATCGCGCTGGAGCGCGGCGAGCGGGCGCTGCTGTTTCTCAACCGCCGCGGCTATGCGCCGCTGACGCTGTGCCGCGAATGCGGCTTCCGCCTGCAATGCCCGAACTGCGACGCTTGGCTGGTGGAGCACCGCTTCAAGCGGCAACTCGTCTGCCACCATTGCGG
>DASWSO010000280.1:0-14090 GCA_036402635.1 Xanthobacteraceae bacterium | reverse complement strand
CGCGGCGGCGACGCCGACTGTGAGCGTGGTGAAAGCGGTGCCGATATCCGCGGCGCCGGTCTGCTCGAGCACGCCGGCCCGCGGCCCGTGCGCCAGCACGCGGCCCTGGTGCAGCACGATCACCTCGTCGGCAGCGCCGACCTCGTCGATCAAGTGCGTCGCCCAGATCGCGGAGACGCCTTCCTGCGCCACCAGCCCGCGGACATAGCCAAGAAGGTCGGCGCGCGCCTTGATGTCGAGGCCGACGGTCGGTTCGTCCAACACCAGCAGGCGCGGGCCGTGGAGGAGCGCGCGCGCGATCTCGACCCGCCGTATCTGTCCGCCCGAGAGCGCGCGCACCTTGTCGGCGGCGCGCGCACCGAGGCCGATGCGCGCCAGCTGGTCGGCAGCGCGCGCCTTGGCGTCGCCGGGCCCGATGCCATGCAGCGCCGCGTGGTAGGTGAGGTTCTGCATCACCGAGAGGTCGAGGTCGAGGGTGCGCGGCTGAAACACCACGCCGACGCGCCGCAGCGCTTCGCCGGGCGCGTCGCCGACGTCGTGGCCGAAGATGCGGATGCGCCCGCGCCGGACCGGAAACAGCCGCGTCACCAGCGAGAACAGCGTGCTCTTGCCGGCGCCGTTGAGGCCGAGCAGCACCGTGAAAGTGCCGGGCGCGACCGCGAAGCTGACGTCGTCGAGCGCACGGCGGCGGCCGTAGCAATGGCTCACGCCCTCCACGGCCAGCGCCGGCGCTTCGGTCATGTGCGGCTGGTCAAGCATGTCGCTTCCTCCTCATGCCAAGGAGCGCTGCGCGGCCGCGCGTCTCCTCGGGACGAGGGAAAATCGGACCGCGTATGCCGGTGCACACGATCGGCTAATCCCGGCTTACCACGACGCCCCAGGGCAGCTCGCCGACCTGAATCGTCTTGATCACCCGCTGCGCGGCGACGTCGATCACCGACACGTCGTTGGACACGCCGTTGGTGGCCAGCAGGAATTTCTCGTCGGGCGTGAACGCGAGCTGCCAGACCCGCTGCCCGACCAGCAGATACTTCTGCACCTGGTGGGTGGCGCCGTCGATCACGGCGATGCGGTTCGCCGGCCCGAGCGCCACGAAGCCGGTCTTGCCGTCCTTGGTGATGCGCACGCCGACCGGCTGGATCGCCTCGGCACGCAAGCCGCGGATTTCGAACGCGATCTTCCTGGTGACCTCATGCTTCACGGGATCGATGACGCTGACGGTGCCGCCGATCTCCGACGACACCCAGACCTCCGATCCGTCCTGCTTGAACTCGGCAAAGCGCGGCCGCGCGTCGACCAGCACGTTGGCGACGATCTCGTGGGTGCCGGTGTCGATGAAGTGCGCCATGTTGGTGGTCTCGGAGGTGTTCACCAGCACCTTGCCGTCCGGGCTCAGGCCCATGCCCTCCGGCTCCACGCCGACCGGGATCTCGGCGACCGGCACCCGCCGTTCCATGTCGATCACCGTGACCATGTTGTCGTCCTCGTTGGCGACGTACAGCAGCTTGCCGGCGGGATGCAGGATGAACTGCTCCGGGTCCGGACCCGACGGCAGCGTCGCTTCGACCTCGCCGGTGGCGCGGTCGACCATCTGGATGGTGTCGTCGTCGCCGACCGCCACCAGCACGTGCTTGCCGTCGTGGGTCAGGCCGATGCCGCGCGGGCGCTGCCCCACCTTGATGGTGCGGGTGGCCTCCCATTTCTCGGTGTCGATCACCGTGATGGTGTTGCTCTTCTCGTTGGAGACATAGGCGGTGTAGGCGTGCGCCGCCGCCGGCAGCAGCACGGCGAGGGCGGCGGCGAACGCAACGGCAACCGGAATGGCAACCGGAAGGGATCGCATCAGTGCAGTCTGCATCGGCACTCCGGCCGGTCGTAGCCGAGCGTATCGAGTTCCGAGGTCTGGTGCAGGAAGCCTTCCTGCGGCGACACCGAGACCACGGTGCGGCCGTCCACCAGCAGAATCGGCTGGCGCAGCTGCAGGTTCCAGTCGCGCAGCGTCAGCTTCTGGCCCTTGAAGGCGGCGAGCGACAGCTCCGGCCCCCTGATGAATTGCGCCAGCGCCTGCGGCTCGCCCGTACGCCGGCGGGTGGCGGCCTCGCCGACGATGCGCACCGCCGACCACGCCTGCATGTCGAGCGCGGTCATCCGCCGCGCGAACATTTTTGTGAAACGGCTCTGCATCTGCACCGCGCCCCACAGGTCGTGGGCGGCGTCCCAGCTCACCGGCACCAGCCCGGCGGAGCCGGCGACCGGGCGCGCGTCCCAGGTGCGGAACGGCAGATAGGCGGCGAACACCTCGCTCTCGTCGGCCGCCACCAGCACGTCGTGCGCCGGCGCTTCCTGCGTGAACACCGGCATCTGCCGCTGCACCTGCACGACCCCGCTGTCGGTGCGGCGGGCGCCGCCGCGATCCTTGAATACGCGCTCCTGCACGATTTTTGCGCCGAACCGCTTGGCGGCGCGGCGATACGCTTCCGCCAGCAGCTTGTCCTGCGGATGCGAGCCGGAAACCAGCAGCCAGTTGCGCCAGCGTTTCCAAACGAGATACTGCGCCAGCGCGTCCGCCAGCATCGCGCGCGAGGGCGCGGTGTGGATCACGTTGGCCCGGCAGTCCTCCTCCCGCAGCCGCTCGTCCGGCGCCGAGACGTTGAACACCATCAGGCCGCGGGCGCGCCCGGCATCGGCCGCCTGCAGCAGCGCTTCGGCCGGCAGGTCGGCGAGCACGAACGCAGATCCGCGGTCGGCCAGCGCGAGCGCCGCGGCGCCGGCATCCTCGTCGGCCTTGACGCGCACCTCGTCGAGCGCGAAGCGCTGGCCGGTGAAGCGGCCGGTGGTGTTGTTGTCCTCGATCGCCAGCCGTGCGCCGGCGACGCCGTTGTTCTCGGCCGGCACCTCGAGCAGCGAGATCGCGCTTTTCGGCTCGGCGCTGCGCAGGTAGCCGATGCGGATCTCGGCCTCCTGCGCGAGCGCGCGCGACGCGAGTGCCGCGGTGAGCAAGATGCAGACGCTTCGCAACAAAAGCCGCATGATCCGGAACCGTTGTCGGCTGGCGATCATAACGCGAAACCCGCTTGAATCACCGCCAATCTGCCGTAGGGTGGGATCGGATTGTGGAGGCTTGATGCAGTTTCGGCGCGCGCTGGCGAGCGTGATGGCAGTGGTGGCGGCGCTCGGCTCCGCCGCCGCGGCCGAACGCAAGGTGGCGGTGTTCGATTTCGAGCTGGTCGATTCGAGCCTGGAGGGCGAGCGGGGCGTGCGTGCCGACGAGCAAGCGCGGCTCGCCGCGCTCGGCGAGCGGCTGCGGCAGAAGCTCGCCGAGAGCGGCCGTTTCGAAGTGGTCGATATCGCGCCGGTGAACGCCGACGCGCATGCGGCGAATCTGCAGTCCTGCGGCGGCTGCGACCTGCGGCTCGCCCGCAAGCTCGGCGCGGAGCTTTCGGTGACCGGCGTGGTGCAGAAGGTGTCCAACCTGATCCTCAACATCAACGTCTATGCGCGCGACACCGCGAGCGGGCAAATGGTGGCGGCGGCGAGCGCCGACATCCGCGGCAACACCGACGAATCCTGGACGCGCGGGCTCGATTGGCTGCTGCGCAACCGGCTGCTGACGCCGGAATCGGGGTTGCGATGACGCTCTTCCTGGCCAGCGTCACCGGGCCGCAGGAGGCCGAGACCGCGATCGCGGAAGGCGCCGACATTGTCGACCTCAAGGACCCGGCCGCCGGCGCGCTCGGCGCGGTCGCGCCCGAGGTGGTGCGGGCAACCGTGGCGGCGGTCGCCGGACGGCGGCCGCTGAGCGCCGTCACCGGCGATTTGCCGATGCAGCCGGAGCGGCTCGCCGCGGCCGCCGGCGCGCTGGCGCAGGCCGGCGTCGACTACGTCAAGGTCGGGCTGTTCGCCTCTGCGGGGCGCGAACAATGCATCGCCGCGCTGGCGCCGCTCGCCGCCCGCAGCAAGCTTGTGGGCGTGATGTTCGCCGATGCCGGCGCCGACGACGCGCTGCTGCCGCTGCTCGCCCGCAGCGGCTTCGCCGGCGCGATGCTCGACACCGCGCACAAGGACGCCGGCGGCCTGCTCGACCACCGCGACATCGCGGCGCTGGGGAGTTTCGTCGATGCGTGCGGCGCGCACGGGCTGATGGCGGGGCTTGCCGGCTCGCTGGAGCCGCCGGACGTGCCGCGGCTGTTGCTGCTCGCCCCCGACGTGCTCGGATTCCGCGGCGCGCTCTGCGCCGGCCGCGGCCGCGCCGGCCACATCGACCCGGAAGCGGTCGCGGCGGTGCGCGCGCTGATTCCGCCGGAGCCGCGCGGCAAGCCGCATCCGCACGCCGGATCGAAGATCGATTACCGGCTGCTGGCGGCGCGCGGTTATGCGCCCGGACCGGACGGCGCGTCGACCGACCGCATTTTCGTGCGCGACTTCGTGCTGCCGGTGCGCATCGGCGCCTATGCGCGCGAGCGCCGGAAGCCGCAGAAGGTGCGCTTCAACGTCGACGTCAAGGTACAGCGGCCTGGGCACGCGGTCGGCGACATGCGCGACGTGTTTTCCTACGATATCGTCACCGACGGCATCTGCATGATCGTGGCGCAGGAGCACATCCCGTTCGTGGAGACGCTGGCCGAGCGGGTGGCCGCGCTGGTCTTGACGCATCCGCGCGCGCTCGCCGTCACGGTGCGGGTCGAGAAGCTGGAAGTGGTGGACGGCGCCGTCGGGGTCGAGATCGTGCGCGAGCGCGCCGCCGAGACCGCCAAGGTGCACCAGCTGTTTCCACTGGCGGTGCGCGAGCGCGACGGCCCGGGGGAATGAGCCAAAGATATCCGTCATGGCCGGGCTGTCCCGGCCATCCACGTCTTTGCTGCGGCGGATGAGGCAAGACGTGGATGCCCGGCACAAGGCCGGGCATGACGGTGAAAACGACAGTGCTCACAAATGAACCGACGTGCCGAATTAGCCGTCGTCAAGCTCGGCGGCAGCCTCGCATGCGCGCCGCAGCTGCGGTGCTGGCTCGACGCCATCGCCAGTGCCGGCGACGTGGTGGTGGTGCCGGGCGGCGGCCAGTTCGCCGATGCGGTGCGCGACGCGCAGCCGCGCCTGGGCTTCGACGACGCAGCCGCGCACCGGATGGCGCTGCTGGCGATGGAGCAGTACGCGCACGCGCTGGCGGGCCTCGACCCGCGCTTCGTGCCGGCCGCATCGCTCGCGGCGATCGACCGGACGCTGGCAGCCGGGCGGGTGCCGCTGTGGCTGCCGTCCGCGATGGTGATGGAAGCTGCTGACATTCCGTGCTCCTGGGATGTCACCTCCGACAGCCTGGCGGCGTGGCTCGCCGGCCGCCTCGGCGCGGCGCGGCTGGTGCTGGTCAAGTCCGTCGGCGTTTCCGGCCCGACCTCGGCCGAGGAGCTGGCGGACCGCGGTATCGTCGACCCGCTGTTTCCAAAATTCCTGCAGGAGAGCGGCGCCGAAGCGGTGGTGCTCGGCCCCGACGATCACGCGGAATTGGTCGCGCACCTGGGGGCGCAGCCGGCGAGGCTGCGGACACTATAGGTGTCCGTCATGGCCGGGTGAGCGATCATGCCGTAAGCTCGCCGCCATGGCGAAGGTGCAGACGCCGCGCTGGGGCTGGGCGCTCACGGGCTCCGGGCATTTCTTCAAGGAATGCCTGGCGGTAATCCGCGGCCTCGACGCCGTCGACCTGTTCGTCAGCAAGGCGGCGGCGGAAGTCGTGCGCATGTACCGGCAGGATTTCTCGCTGCCGAAATCCGCGCGCGTGTTTCGCGACACCACCGCGAGCGCGGCGCCGGTCGGCGCCTTCTACTACGGCACCTACCACACGCTGGTGCTGGCGCCGGCGACCTCCAACACGGTCGCCAAGTGCGTCGCCGGCATCTCCGACAACCTCGCCACCAACGTGTTCGCGCAGGCCGGCAAGTGCCGCGTGCCGGCGATCGTGTTCGCCTGCGACACCGCGCCGGAACTGGAGACGGAAGCGCCGAAAGGGATGGTGAAGGTCTATCCGCGCCGCATCGACCTGGAGAACACCGCGCGGCTGAAGGACTTCGAGACGACCACGGTGGCGGAGACGCTGGCCGAGCTGGAAGCCGCGATCGCGGCGCGCCGGCGCGAGCTTATTGGCAATGGCTGAGCGCGTGTTGTTCATCACCGGCCATCTGGCGCGGCCGCGGCTCGAAAAGCTGCTGGCCGGCTTGAAGGACGCGGACTTCAGCTACGAGATCGTCGACATCGGCGTGAAGGTGGCGGCGCTGATCACCGAGGCGATCGTGGCGCGGCGGCTGCCGCGGCCGGTGACCGCCGATCGCGTGATCGTGCCGGGCCGCTGCCGCGCCGATCTCGACAAGCTCAGCGCGGAATTCGGCGTGCCGTTCGAGCGCGGGCCGGACGACCTGAAAGACCTGCCGGCCTATTTCGGCAAGGGTGGACGCGGGCTCGACCTCTCGCGCCACGACATGCGGATGTTCGCCGAGATCGTCGATGCCTCCGCGCTGTCGGTCGACGCCATCCTCGCGCGCGCCCTCGCGATGCGCGACGCGGGCGCCGACGTGATCGACCTCGGCTGCCTGCCGGACACGCCGTTTCCGCATCTCGAAGAGGCGCTGCAGGCGCTGCGCGCGGCTGGGCTGGCGGTCAGCGTCGATTCCGCCAGTCCGGAGGAACTGCGGCGGGGAGGGCGCGCCGGCGCGCAGTTCCTGCTCAGCCTGACCGAGCACACGCTCGATATCGCGCGCGAGACCGGCGCCACGCCGGTGCTGATCCCGGCGCCGCATGGCGACTTGGCGTCGCTGCTGCGCGCCGCCGAGGCCGCCGACCGGCTCGGCATCGCGGCGATCCTCGACCCGATTCTCGATCCGATCCATTTCGGCTTCATGGCGTCGCTTGAGCGCTACGCCGCGCTGCGGCGCGCGCTGCCCGAGGCCGAAATCCTGATGGGCACCGGCAATCTCACCGAGCTCACCGACGCCGATACGGGCGGCATCACCGCCATGCTGCTCGGCATCTGCTCGGAGCTTCATATCCGCAACATCCTGGTGGTGCAGGTGAGCCCGCATACCCGGCGCACGCTCGAGGAGCATGACGCGGCGCGCCGGCTGATGTTCGCGGCGCGCGAGGACGCCAGCCTGCCGCAGGAATATGGCCGCGCGCTCCTGCAGCTGCACGACCGCAAGCCGTTCCCCACCACGCCGGAGGAGATCGCCGAGGTGGCCGCGCAAGTGCGCGACGCCAACTTCCGGATCGAGACCGCGGCCGACGGCATCCATGTCTACAGCCGCGCCGGCCATCACGTCGCGACCGACGCGCTGTCGCTGTTTCCGAAGCTCGGCGTCGAGGCCGACGGCGCGCACGCGTTCTATCTCGGCACCGAGCTCGCCAAGGCCGAGGTCGCCTGGAAGCTCGGCAAGCGCTATGCGCAGGACGAGCCGCTCGACTGGGGCTGCGCGGTCGACGCGCCGGCCGAGGATCTCACCCGCTTGCGCCGCATCGGCCACACGCTGCGGGGCAGGGCGACCGATCATGCATAGGATCTCGCCCGGCGATGACGGCAATTCCGGATGCCGCTGATCCGCGAGACCATCGTGACCACCGCAGACGCGAGCGGGGCGGTGCATGTCGCGCCGCTCGGCATCATCGCGGACGGGGAAGGGTGGGTGATCGCGCCGTTCCATCCGTCGGCGACCTTGGAGAACCTGCGGGCGGTGCCGTTCGCGGTCGCCAACTACACCGACGACGTGCGGGTTTTCGCCGGTTGCCTGACCGGGCGGCGCGCGTGGCCGACCTGCGCGGCCGACGTGGTACCGGTGCCGCGGCTCGCCAACGCGCTGGCGCATGCGGAGCTCGCGGTCGAGCGTGTGACCGAGGACGCGCAGCGCCCGCGCTTCCATTGCCGGGTGGTGCACGGCGCCACCCACGGGCCGTTCCGCGGCTTCAACCGCGCGCAGGCCGCGGTGGTGGAGGCCGCCATCCTGGTCAGCCGGCTGCACATGCTGCCGCGCCAGAAGGTGGAAACAGAAATCGCCTATCTGCGCATCGCGGTGGAGAAGACCGCCGGACCGGCCGAGCAGGAGGCGTGGGACTGGCTGATGCAGAAGGTGCGTGAGTTCTACGCCGGTTGAGGGTTGCGCTGGCGGCGCAGCTCGAACAGCAGCAGCGAGCGGCCGGTGACCTCGTATTCCTTGCCGATGGCGAACGTCATCGGGTCCTCGAGGTCGGGCCGGTTGGTGTCGACCAGGCAGATCCAGCGCTCGCCCCCGGTCACTTCCGGCAGCGTGAAGCGCACGACGTCATGGTACGCGTTCACCACCAGCAGCAGGGTGGCGTCGGTGCCGCGTCGGCGGATGCCGGTCGGCTGCGCGCGCCCGTCCAGCAGCATGCCCATGCAGCGCGCCAGGCCGTCGTTCCATTGCTCGACGGTCATCTCCTCGCCGGTCGGGGCCAGCCAGGTGACGTCCTTGACGTCGAGCTCTTCATTGTAGGCGCCGCTGAGGTAACGGGCCCGCCGCAGCATCGGCTGCTGCGCGCGGATGTAAAGCAGGCGGCGGGTGAATTCGGTCAGTGCGCGCGCGTCGTCGTCGATCCCTTCCCAGTTCAGCCAGCTGATCTCGTTGTCCTGCGCATAGGCGTTGTTGTTGCCCTGCTGCGTGCGGGCGAACTCGTCGCCGGCCAGCAGCATCGGGCTCCCTTGCGAGAACATCAGCGTCGCCAGCATGTTGCGCATCTGCCGGAAACGCAGCGCGCGGATCTCCGGATTCTCCGTCGGTCCTTCCTCGCCGTGGTTCCAGGACAGATTGTGCGAGTGGCCGTCGCGGTTCTCCTCGCCGTTCGCCTCGTTGTGCTTGTCGTTGTAGGAGACCAGGTCGTTGAGCGTGAAGCCGTCATGCGCGGTGATGAAGTTCACCGACGCATGGGGCCGGCGGCCGCGCTTGTTGAACAGATCGGCCGAACCGGCGAGGCGCGCCGCCAATTCCGGCAGCTTGCCGTCGTCGCCCTTCCAGTAGGCGCGCACTGTGTCGCGGTAGCGGTCGTTCCATTCTGCCCAGCCGGGCGAGAAGTGCCCGACCTGGTAGCCGCCGGGCCCGCAGTCCCACGGCTCGGCGATCAGCTTCACCTGGCTGAGCACCGGGTCCTGACGGCAGGCATCGAGAAAGCCGCCGCCTTCGTCGAAGCCGTGCGGCTCGCGCGCCAGGATGGTGGCGAGGTCGAAGCGGAAGCCGTCGACATGCATCTCCTGCGCCCAATAGCGCAGCGAGTCCGTGACCATCTGCAGCACGCGCTGATGGCTGAGATTGACGGTGTTTCCGGTGCCGGTGTCGTTGATGTAGTAGCGCCGGTCCGGCGCCAGCCGGTAGTACGACGCGTTGTCGATGCCTTTGAACGACAGCGTCGGGCCGCGCTCGTTGCCTTCGGCGGTGTGGTTGTAGACGACGTCGAGGATCACCTCGATATGGGCGTCGTGGAAATGCGCCACCATTTCCTTGATCTCGTTCACGAACGGGGTGGCGAGATAGCGCGGCTGCGGGGCGAAGAAGCCGATCGTGTTGTAGCCCCAGTAGTTCCGCATCCCCTTCTCGGTCAGGTAGCTGTCGTCGACGTAGGCGTGGATCGGCAACAGCTCGATCGCGGTGACGCCGAGGTTGCGGATGTAGTCGATGACATCCTGCTGCATCAGGCCCGAGAAGGTGCCGCGCATCGGCTGCGGCACCGCCGGATGCTTCATCGTGAAGCCGCGCAGATGCATCTCGTAGAACACGGTGCGGCCCCACGGCACCTGCGGGTGGCGCTCGCGGCCCCAGGTGAAGGCCGGATCGATCACCCGGCACTTCTGCACGAACGGCCCGCTGTCGCGGGTGTCGAACGATAGATCGGCGTCGGCGTGGTCGAGCGTGTAGCCGAACACGGCCGGGTCCCATTTCAGCTCGCCGACCAGCTGCCGGGCATAGGGGTCGAGCAGCAGCTTGTTGGGATTGAAGCGGTGGCCGGCGGCCGGCTCGTAAGGGCCGTGCACCCGGTACGCATAGGTGGTGCCGGGGCGGGCATCGGGCAGGTAACCGTGCCAGACCTCGTCGGTATATTCCGGCAGCTCGATGCGCTCGCGCTCCTTGGTGCCGCTTTCATCGAAGATGCAGAGCTCGACCTTGGTGGCGTTGGCCGAGAACAGCGCGAAGTTCACGCCGATCCCGTCCCAGGTGGCGCCGAGCGGGAACGGCTGGCCCTCGCGGACGCGCCCGCGATGCACCGCGTGCGGCGGCACCTGCCGGCGCGAACGGGCAGGTTTCGCCTTCAAGTTCTGGACGTTCATGGAGACGAAATCCTGCGGGAGGCCGTGCGCTGCCCATCAACGCTCATGGCGCGAAAAGGGTCCGCGCTCGCGCGTCCCGCCGGGCCTCCCGCGGTTCGGCGCGCTTGACAGTTTGGGCGGCTTGGCCTATCTCCGCGCGAGCCGCTGGCACTCAATAAACGTGAGTGCTAACAGCTTCTTCCACTTCAGTTTTCTGGCAGACCGGCCGCTGCGGCCGACGAGGCACAACATGGCAAAGCGCAATTTCCGTCCGCTGCACGACCGCGTCGTCGTGAAGCGCATCGACGCCGAGGAAAAGACCAAGGGCGGCATCATCATCCCGGACACCGCCAAGGAAAAGCCCTCGCAGGGCGAGGTTATCGCGGTCGGCCCGGGCGGGCGCGACGAGTCCGGCAAGCTCACCCCGATCGACGTCAAGGTCGGCGACCGGGTGCTGTTCGGCAAGTGGTCGGGCACCGAGGTCGTGCTCGACGGCGAGGATCTCCTGATCATGAAGGAGTCCGACATCATGGGCGTAGTCGCCTGATCGACTCCCCGTCCTGAGCAGGGCGCCGGAGGCGCCCGTCTCGAAGGACGCGGGCAAAGGATCTACTGGACTCAATCCTTCGAGACGCGGCTGCGCCGCTCCTCAGGATGAGGACTTACACAGGAACGGAGTAAATCAACATGGCTGCGAAAGACGTACGCTTCTCGTCCGACGCCCGCGATAAGATGCTGCGCGGCGTCGACATTCTCGCCAATGCGGTGAAGGTCACGCTCGGCCCCAAGGGCCGCAACGTCGTGCTCGACAAGTCGTTCGGCGCTCCCCGCATCACCAAGGACGGCGTCACCGTCGCCAAGGAGATCGAGCTCGAGGACAAGTTCGAGAACATGGGCGCCCAGATGGTGCGCGAAGTGGCCTCGAAGACCAACGACCGGGCCGGCGACGGCACCACCACCGCCACCGTGCTGGCGCAGGCGATCGTGCGCGAAGGCGCCAAGTCGGTTGCGGCCGGCATGAACCCGATGGACCTCAAGCGCGGCGTCGACCTCGCGGTCGCCGAGGTGCTCAAGGACATCGAGCGGCGCGCCAAGAAGGTGAAGTCGTCCGACGAGGTGGCGCAGGTCGGCACCATCTCGGCCAACGGCGACAAGGCGGTCGGCCAGATGATCGCCAAGGCGATGCAGAAGGTCGGCAACGAGGGCGTCATCACGGTCGAAGAGGCCAAGTCGCTCGACACCGACGTCGAGATCGTCGAGGGCATGCAGTTCGACCGCGGCTATCTCTCGCCCTACTTCATCACCAATGCCGAGAAGATGGTGGCGGAGCTCGAGGACGCCTACATCCTGCTGCACGAGAAGAAGCTCTCCTCGCTGCAGGCGATGCTGCCGGTGCTCGAGGCGGTGGTGCAGAGCGGCAAGCCGCTGGTGATCGTCGCCGAAGACATCGAAGGCGAGGCGCTCGCCACCCTCGTGGTCAACAAGCTGCGTGGCGGCCTCAAGGTCGCGGCCGTGAAGGCGCCGGGCTTCGGCGATCGCCGCAAGGCGATGCTCGAAGACCTCGCCATCCTCACCGCCGGCCAGCTGATCTCCGAAGACCTCGGCATCAAGCTGGAGAACGTGACGCTCGCCATGCTCGGCCGCGCCAAGAAGGTGGTGATCGAGAAGGAGAAGACCACGATCGTCGACGGCGCCGGCAAGCGCAAGGACATCGAGGCGCGCGTTGCCCAGATCAAGGCGCAGATCGAGGAGACCACCTCCGACTACGACAAGGAGAAGCTGCAGGAGCGGCTGGCGAAGCTCGCCGGCGGCGTCGCGGTGATCCGCGTCGGCGGCGCCACCGAGATCGAGGTGAAGGAGAAGAAGGACCGCGTCGAGGACGCGCTCAATGCCACCCGCGCAGCGGTGGAAGAGGGCATCGTTCCGGGCGGCGGGATCGCGCTGCTCCGCGCCAAGAAGGCGATCGGCAAAATGACCGCGGAGAATCCCGAGGTGCAGGCCGGCATCAACATCGTGCTGAAGGCGCTGGAAGCCCCGGTGCGGCAGATCGCCGAGAACGCCGGTGTGGAAGGTTCGATCGTGGTCGCCAAAGTGCTGGAGAACAAGTCGGAGACGTTCGGCTTCGACGCCCAGCGCGAGGAGTATGTCGACATGGTGCAGGCTGGCATCATCGACCCGGCCAAGGTCGTGCGCGCGGCGCTGCAGGATGCGGCGTCGGTCGCCGGCCTGCTGATCACCACCGAGGCGATGGTGGCCGAACTGCCGCGCGATCCGGCGCCCTCGATGCCGGGCGGCGGCGGCGGCATGGGCGGCATGGGCGGCATGGGCGGCTTCTGATCCGCTCCGCTTCGACAGCCTGACGAAACGAAGGGCGCGGCCGCAAGCCGCGCCCTTTGCCTTTGAGCCGCGGTTTTAAGCTCGCGGTGCTTCAGCTCTTCGCGCTGGAGTTCTGGTTGTGCTTGTCGGCCGGCGTCACTGGACCCTTGGAAGCCTTGTTGCCGCCGCCCCACTTCTGCGCCTTGCGGATGTGATCGCCGCCCTGATGCTGCGGCGCGTCGCCCTTGGTATTCGGGCTGGCGCTTTGCGCCTTGTTGCGCTGGTGCTGCAGATCGTCGGTCATTTTGCCGTCTCCCGGTTTGCACCCTGCGGCTCACGACAGTGGAGCCGGTCTCCCTCTGGCCATCAACGGAAGCCGCCGCGGCGCAGTTCCACGGCGCCGCGCGCCCGCGCAGGCCGGTGTCTGTACTTGCCACCTCGGCCCGGGCATCGTGTCGGCAGCCGTATCCGTTCGGCTCCCGCGGCGCTTCGCCTTCGAGCGACCCGATGCGCGGCGCAACGGGGGCGTAAACCGCCCGGGGGGACACGGGGACAATGGGGCAGCACGCGTCGAACGTTTATTTCGGCCTGAACCCCATGTGGGTCTCGACCTGCATCCTGCTGGTCACCTACGGCATCATCATCTCCGAGAAGATCAACCGGTCGGTGGTGGCGCTGCTCGGCGCCGGGCTGATGGTGCTGGTCGGCGTGATGAACCAGGACGAGGCGCTCAAGGGCGTCGACTGGAACACCATCGGCCTCCTTACCGGCATGATGATCCTGGTCTCGATCTCGCGCCGCTCCGGCATGTTCCAGTATCTCGCGATCTGGTCGGCGCAGGCCGCGCGCGCGCATCCGGCCGGCATCCTATTCCTGCTGCAGATCACCACCGCGGTCCTGTCCGCGTTCCTCGACAACGTCACGACGGTGCTGCTGATCGTGCCGGTGACGCTGGCGATCGCGCGCGAGCTGGAAGTGCCGCCGTATCCGTATCTGTTGGCCGAGATTTTCGCCTCCAACATCGGCGGTACCGCGACCCTGATCGGCGATCCGCCCAACATCCTGATCGGCTCGCTGGTCGGGCTCGACTTCAATGCCTTCGTGATCCACCTGACGCCGATCATCGTGATCGTGACGATCGTGCAGGCGGTGATGATCCACCTGGTCTGGGGCAAGGACCTGCGCTCGACGCCCGAGCACGAGGCGCGCGTGCTGGCGATGATCCCGGCGGAAGCGATCATGGACTGGATGCTGCTGAAGCAGTCGCTGGTCGTGCTCGCGCTGGTGATGGTCGGCTTCGTGCTGGCGCGGCCGCTGCATCTCGAGCCCGCCACCATCGCGATGAGCGGCGCGGCGGTGCTGATGCTGCTCGACAACTGGGCGCATCACGGCGAGAAGGCCGCGAAGAACCTGCACGAAACGTTCTCCGACGTCGAGTGGATCACCATTTTCTTCTTCATCGGGCTGTTCATCGTGGTGCACG
>DASWSO010000279.1:0-2095 GCA_036402635.1 Xanthobacteraceae bacterium | reverse complement strand
ATGGATTCCGTCAAGGACGTCGCGGCCGGCATCGGCAGCATCAATCCGCTGGAGAGCGCGCGCCGCGAGCTGGAGAGCAGCTTCGACCAGAACGCCGGCGCCGCCGCGGCTCCGAGCGCGCCCGAGACCACCGCCTCAGCCGGGCTGCCGGTGAGCGGGCCTGAGACCACCGCGACGCCGCCGGTCCCTGAAATCGAGAGTGCACCGGCCGCCGCCACCACCGAGCCGCCCGCCGCACCCGCGGCTGTGGGCGAAACCCCGCCGGCGCTGCCGCAGCCGCCCGACACGCAGGGAGGGCGCGCCGCATGAGCCAGGAGGACATCGAGGCCACCAAGGCGCCTCTGATGGATCACCTGATCGAGCTGCGCTCGCGCCTGATCAAGGCGCTGATCGCATTCTTCGTGACGTTCGGCCTGTGCTTCCTGTTCGCCAAGCAGATCTACAGCGTGCTGGTGTGGCCGTTCGTGTGGGTGGCGGGGCCGGAGAACTCGAAGTTCATCTACACGGCGCTGCTCGAATACTTCATCACCCAGCTGAAGGTGTCGCTGTTCGGCGCCGCCTTCCTGTCGTTCCCGGTGGTGGCGACGCAGATCTACATGTTTGTCGCGCCCGGCCTCTACCGCAACGAGCGGCAGGCGTTCCTGCCGTATCTGGTGGCGACGCCGGTGTTCTTCGGGCTCGGCGCCGCGGTGGTCTACTTCGTCGTGATGCCGATGCTGGTGCGGTTCTCCATCGGCATGCAGCAGAGCGGCGGCCCCGGCCAGGCCGAGATCGCGCTGTTGCCGAAGGTCGGCGAATATCTCTCGCTGTTCATGTCGCTGATCTTCGCCTTTGGCGTCGCGTTCCAGTTGCCGGTGATCCTGACGCTGCTCGGCCGCGTCGGCATCCTCACCTCGGACCAGCTGCGCGCCAAGCGCCGCTATTTCATCGTCGCCGCGTTCGTGATCGCGGCGGTGCTCACCCCGCCCGACGTGCTCAGCCAGATGTCGCTCGCGATCCCGCTGCTGTTGCTCTACGAGGGCTCGATCTGGTCGGTGAAGTTCGTCGAGCGCAAGGCGCGCGCCGAGGCTGCGGCGCGGGCCGAGCCGGCGGCCAAGCCGGCGGAGTAGGCTGTCCCTCGCCGTTGTCATTCCGGGGCCCGAGCGAAGCTAGGGAGCCCGGAATCCATAACCAGGGTCCGGGGTTATGAATTCCGGCTCTCGGGCTGAAGCGCTCGGCCGGAACGACGGGCAATGAGCACTCCTCATGGCCGGGCTTGTCCCGGCCATCCCGCTTGGATAGGCAGGGGCTAGATTTCATCCGTCATGGCCGGGCTTGTCCCGGCCATCCACGTCTTTTCCTCATCGCAGGCAAAGCAAGACGTGGATGCCTGGCACGAGGCCGGGCATGACGACGACAGCCATTGGCGCATCAGCATGCACGACATCCGCTGGATCCGCGACAACCCGGAAGAGTTCGACCGCGGGCTCGCGCGCCGCGGCCTGGCGCCGCTCGCGCAGGAGCTGATCGCGCTCGACGAGCGCCGGCGCGCGCTGATCACCAAGCTCGAGCAGGCGCAGGCGCGCCGCAATGCGGCGTCGAAGGAGATCGGCGAGGCCAAGAAGGCGAAGGATGAGGCGCGGGCCTCGGCATTGATGGCCGAAGTGGCGGAGCTGAAGACCTCGATCCCGACGCTGGAGGCGCAGGAGAAGGAAGCGTCCGCCGCGCTCGAAAAGCGGCTCGCCGAAATCCCCAACCTGCCGCTCGACGACGTCCCGGACGGCAAGGACGAGCACGCCAATGTCGAGCATCACCGCTACGGCGCCAAGCGCGATTACGCGTTCGCGCCGAAGCAGCATTTCGAATTAGGCGAAGCGCTCGGGCAGATGGATTTCGAGACCGCGGCAAAGCTTTCCGGCGCGCGCTTCGTGGTGCTCAAGAGCGGGCTCGCGCGCATGGAGCGGGCGCTCGGCCAGTTCATGCTCGACCTGCACACGCAGGAGCACGGCTACACGGAAGTCGCGCCGCCGCTGCTGGTGCGTCTTGAGGCGATGTTTGGGACTGCGCAGCTCCCAAAGTTCGCCGACGACCAATTTTACGCGATTTCTTCCGACGG
>DASWSO010000278.1:0-4926 GCA_036402635.1 Xanthobacteraceae bacterium | reverse complement strand
CACCTGCATGGTCAGGGTCGAGCCGCCCGAGACGATGCGGCCGTGGGTCACGAATTGCAGCGCGGCGCGGCCGAGCGCCCAGGGGTCGACGCCGCGATGCTCGCGGAAGCGCTTGTCCTCGTACGCGATCAGCGCCTCGACATAGCGCGGATCGACCTCCGCGAGCTTCACCGGCAGGCGCCAGCGCCCGTCGGCAGTGGCGTAGGGCCGCAGCAGCCGGCCTTCGCGATCGACCACCAGCGTCGAATAGTCGATGGCGGAGGCGAGCGGCAGCGGCCCCAGCGCATGCACCCACCACGCCGCAGCGAACACGGCAGAGACGAGGACGGTCGCCAGGATCGCTGTGGCGAAACGCAACTGTCGACCCACAGGCGGTCGGTTCCCGCCCCCCTCAAGGGGGGAGGTTGGGGACCACCGCCGGGACGGCGTCATTGGCATCAAAGCACCACTACCGCGCCGCCTCGATCTCGACCGTACCGGTAGCGGTACGGCCGAAGCGGTCGGGGCGATACATGTCCTCGACATAGGCTTGCGGCAGCACATAGCGGCCCGGCGACACCGCGCGCACCACGTACGCCACCGTGAACACCGCCGGGTCGCCGCTCTTGCGGTCGAACGCCGCGGCAAAACGCTCGTCGCGGAATTCGGTGTGCACCGGCTCGGCCGCGTCGGCGATCCAGTCGAGCTTGCCGGCGTCGCCGGAGGAGACGAGGCGCGGGTTGTCGATCTCGAAGCCGGCCGGCAGGTAGTCGGCGACGATGACGCGGGCGAATTCCGGCTTCGGCTCGGTCATCTTCAGCACCACGACGAAGCGCTGGTTCTGCTTGGCCTTGGACGGATCCGCCGGTTCGCCGGTGAGCGTGTGGTACTGCCGCTCGATCTTGAAGCCGCGGTCCGCCGCCGGCTCCGGCAGCAGCGGCGAGCCGGAGACCGTCACCACCGCCTGCAGCGACACGTCGCTGGTGTTGGTCACTCTGACTGGCGACGTCAGCGCGTCCGCGCGCACGCGGCGGAAGTAGTTGCCCTGCCGCGGCTCGCCGGCAACGTCGAGCGTCACCCGCGTCTCCTTGCCGAGCGCGCGTGCCGCAAGCACCAGCCACGCATTCTCCTGCGTCGAGGTGGTGCCGGTGATGCGGCGTGCCGCTTCCGTCCGCAGCACGGCGCTGTCGATGGTCGGGCGCGGCGCGCCGGTCTCGGACGCGAGCGTCACCAGTGCGGCGGCGTCGCGCAGCGACGAGCCGTAGTCGGTGCGGCCCGATTCGAGCTTCGGCTGCGCCGGCAGCGACTCCAGCGCCGCCGCATAGACGCGCTCGGCGCGCGGCTTGTCGCCCAATAGCCCGAGCGCGGCCGCGATCTGCGCCTTGGCGATGGTGGTGCGCACGTCCGAGAGCTTGGTGTCGGCGAGGTAGCGCAGGTCGCCGACCGGGGCGACGCCGTTGCGCGCCAGCACATAGAGCGCATAGGCGAGCTCGCGGCCGCCGTCCTTCGCCGGCTCCGGCGCGTTGGCGACGAAGTTGCGCAGGCGATCGAGCGCGAGCTTGAACGCGCCCTCCGGCACCTCGAACTTGCGCTCGCGCGCCCGCGTCAGGAAGTCGGTGACGTAAGCGTCGAGCCAGGCATCGTCGCCTCCCGCCGACCATAGGCCGAAGGCGCCATTGGAGCCCTGCCGCGCCAGCAGCCGCTCGATCGCGTCGCGGATGCGCTGGTCGATGTTGCCGTCGAGCGCGAGCTGCTGCTCGCTGGCGAGCTCGTTGACATACAGCAGCGGCATCGCGCGGCTGGCGATCTGCTCGGAGCAGCCGAACGGGTAGCGGTCGAGCGCCTGCAGCAGGGCCGCGACATCGAACGCACTCGCCGGCGAGACCGAGAGCGCGACGCTGCCGGTGCCCGGCACCAGGTCGGCGAACACGTCGTTGGAGAGCGTGACGCTTTCGCCCTTCGCCAGCGGCTTGACGGTGCGGCGCGCCAGCACCTGCGTCGCCGGACGCGCGGCGAGCGTGTAGCTGCGTTCGAGCGCGAAGCCGTTTGGCCCGGTGACGCGCACGCCGACGGAGCCGATGCCCACGCCGGACGCGCCGATCGGCAGCGTCAGCCCGCTGCGCTGCTTGGCATTGAGCCGCACCACCTGCTCGGTATTGCCGCCGACCGCCAGCGGTCCCTGCGTGCTGAGCGCGATGCGGTAGTCGCCGGCCTGGCCTTCGACATTGTCGAGCTCGAGCCGCATGCCGCCCTGGTCGCCGGTGAGCAGGAAGCGCGGCAGCGTCGCGGTGAGCACCACCGGATCGCGCACGATCACGTCGGCGGTCGCGTGTCCGAGCTTGTTGCCGCTCCACACCGACGCCATCACCCGCGCCGTGCCGGCGAACGCCGGGATATCGAAC
Organism: Xanthobacteraceae bacterium; assembly: GCA_036402635.1. Taxonomy (GTDB): domain Bacteria; phylum Pseudomonadota; class Alphaproteobacteria; order Rhizobiales; family Xanthobacteraceae; genus DASWSO01. The sequence goes on along the minus strand of DASWSO010000278.1, from coordinate 2,545 downwards.
GACACTTCCGCGGTTCCGTCCGTTCCCACGGTCACGAGCCCGGAGAACAGCGCCAGCGGCGGCTGCGTCGGCGGTGTGCCTGACATTTGTGCGCCGGCAGCGTCGCCGCCGGTGCGGATGCCGCCGCGGGTGCCCTGCATGCCGTCGATCAGCTGGCCGTAAAGGTCGCGAAGCTCGGCCGCAAGCCGCCGCTGCCCGAGGTAATAGTCCTCCGGCGCCGGCGGCTTGTAATTGGTGAGATTGAGGATGCCGACATCGACGGCGGCGACCACCACCCTCGCCTCCTCGCCGGCGCCTAAACCCTCCACCTTCAGCGGGATGCGCAGCGTGGTGTTGGGGCGCACCAGCGCCGGCGGCTTCATGTCGAGCGCCAGCGTGCGCGTTTTGCGGTCGATCGCGAACCACTGCACGCCGATGGCGCGCCCGGGCATGCGCTGCGCCTGCGCATCGAGCGGGCGCCGCAGCGTCGCTACCACATAGGCGCCGCTGCCCCAGTCGGAACCGACGGTGAGCGGCAGCTTGGCGGTGCCGGCCTCGACGTCGGCGGTGGTGGTGGTGATCAGCCGGTCGCCGACCACGGCGAGCGTGACCTTGCCGGCGGTGCGTGCCGTCACCGCGACCGTCATGGCGTCGCCGGCGCGGTATTCGGACTTGTCGAGCGCGATCTCCAGAAGGTCCGGCGTGTCGGCGGTCGCCTCGGCATAGAAGCCGGCATCGAACGCGACCGAGGTGACCGGCCCGTTCGGATCGTCGGTCGCGACTTCGAGCCGATAGCGTCCCCACGACACCGGAACGGCGACGCGCCCCGGCTGGGCGGCGCCGGCATCGACGCGGCCGTCGGCGACGCGCTTGGTCGATTTGACCGGCTCGTATTCCCAGCGATTATTTTCCCGGTACCACTGGTAGCGCGACTCGATCTTCAGCAGCTCCCAGCGCAAGGCTTTGCGCTCGACCGGCTTGCCGTCGGTCGGCAGCATCACGACGTCGAAGCCGGCGACATCGCCCTCGCTGAGCGAGGCGCCGTTGAACAGCGGCTTGACGCCGATCATCGGCGCGGCCGGCGTGATCGGCAGCGTGATGCTGCGCTCGACGGCGCGGCCGCCGGATTCCGCCAGTCGCACGGTGATCGCCGCCTGCAGCGGGCGCGACGAGGCCGGCAACTTCTCCAGCTTGACGGGGAAACGCGCCCTGCCCTGCTCGTCGGTTTCCGGCAGGTCCTCGAACTCCTGGCGCTCGCTCACCGCCTCCTCGTCGGCGAGGCCGAACTTGTAGCCGGCGAGGCCCGGCCGCTCGCTGGCGGCCGTGATCACCACCTCACCGTCGAGGCCGAGACCGGAGGCTGGCGCGCCGTAGAGGTAGCGGCCGTCCACCGTGACGTCCGCCGGCTGGTCGCGGGTGATGCGGTCGGTGGTGGCGGCGAGATCGAATTCGAGCCGCTCCGGCACGTAGTCCTCGACCATGAAGCTCGCCTGCCCGACCGCCGCGCCCTTCGGATCGACGAAGGCGCGCACGCGCCAGGTGCCGGTCGGCGCGGTATTCACCAGCGGCACGCTCAGCGTGCGGCCGCCGAGGCCTTGGTCGGCGACCGCGGTGCGGCGGTATTCGACGCCGTCGGGGCGTTCGAGCACCAGCGTCAGCGGAATGTTGGTTGCGGCGACACCTTTCGGGTCGCGCAGCAGCGCGGTCAGATGCACGGTCTCGCCGGTGCGGTAGACGCCGCGCTCCGGATAGACGTAGGCGTCGAGCCCGCTGGCGGCCGGCCGCCCGGAAACGCCGCGGTCGGTGAGATCGAAGGCCGGGCCCTTCAGGTTGAGGAACGCGTAATCCGCTCCGGCCTCGGAGGCGATCAGCATCGCGGGCGACAAGCCGCCCTCCCCGCGCGCCAGCCCGGCCTCGAACCGCGCCATGCCGGCGGCGTCGGTGGTGCGGGTCGCCAGCACCTCGTTGTTGCGTGCGAGCAGCCGCACCTCGACGCCCGGCTTCGGCGCGGTGGTGGCGAGCGACTGCACGAACGCGTGCACGCCGTCGGCGCCGGAGAACGACGCAAGTCCGAGATCGGAGACGATGAACCATTGTGTCGCCAGCGACTCGTAATCGTCGGAGGCGCGCGGCGCGTCCGGCTCCGCCACCATGAGGTAGACGCCGGGCTCCAGCGTGCCGACCGCCTGCTCGACCGGGAACGCGGTGGTGACGTCGGCATTGAGCGTGCGCTCGACGCTCATCTCGCCCTTCCACACCCGCGTCGCGCGCTCGCCGGCGAGCCGCTCCAACTCGTAGTTGGCGAGATTGCGCTGGAAGTTGCCGCCCAGCACCGTCTCCATCAGGTTGCGGTCGCCGATGCGCAGGATCTGCAGCTTCACCTTGTCGGTGTTGACGCTGACCACCGGGATGCCCTGCTGGCCGGTGCGCGGCAGCACATAGGCGCGGCCGGTGAAGCGCACGAACGGCTTGCGGTCGCGCACATAGATGTTGAAGTCGGCGGACTTCGCCAGTTGCTCCTTGACGCTCGACGGCAGCCCGGGCCGCAGCACCACGGCGTAGCGAT
>DASWSO010000277.1:0-2340 GCA_036402635.1 Xanthobacteraceae bacterium | reverse complement strand
TTTCCGGGCGAAGTGGCGGTCGCGGGCGCCGAGCCCGCATGGATGCTCAACCTGACCAACGACGGCTGGTTCGGCAACAGCACCGGCCCGTACCAGCATTTTCAGCAGTCGCGGGTGCGGGCGATCGAGCAGGGCCTGCCGCTGGTGCGCAGCGCCAATACCGGCATTTCGGCGGTGGTCGACCCCTATGGCCGCATCGTGCGGGCGCTGCCGCTCGGCACCGCCGGGGCGGTGGATGCGCCGCTGCCGGCGCGTGCGCCGCGCACGATCTTCGCCCGCTGGGGCGATTGGCCGCTGCTTTTTCTGCTTTGCGCCGGCCTGCTATCGTGTACAATCGGTCGTTGTAGAGAGCACCGACATTATTGACGGTTCCACGCCACCGCGGGTTGGTACTATCACCTCGACCCTGCCTCTATGGTGCGACCCGCCATGCGTGTTGCCGAACACCTTTCGGCTCACGCTAGGTGAATCCACGGAGCGCGATTGGGGCTGCGGCAGGCGCAGCGTGACAATGCAGGTGATGTTATCGTGACGAACGTGACGAACGGACCGAACGTGGTTGCGGCGAAAAAGTCGCCAAACCCCATCGACAAGCATGTCGGCAGCCGGGTGCGGATGCGCCGGATGATGCTGTCGATGAGCCAGGAGAAACTGGGGGACGCCCTCGGCCTGACGTTCCAGCAGGTGCAGAAGTACGAAAAGGGCACCAACCGCATCGGCGCCAGCCGGCTGCAGCGGATTTCCGAAGTCCTGCAGGTGCCGCCGGCGTTCTTCTTCGAGGGCGCGCCGTCGCTCCACGGCGACACCAACGGCCTCGGCGAGGTCCCCTCCCCGGCCTACGTTTCCGACTTCCTCGCCACCTCCGACGGGCTGGCGCTGACCAAGGCGTTCGTGCAGATCAAGGACGGCAAGCTGCGGCGACGCATCGTCGACCTGGTCGAAGCCATGGTGCACGAAGCCGCGGTGTAACACCGACAAGGGTCCAAGGCCGGACCGGTGGGTTCGGCCTTGACCCCGTTGCCCCCCGCTGCAACAACCCGCTTCCGCAATCGCGCCCGCGCGCGGGCCAGTGTTCAGCGAGGAGCGACGGTGTCCCGCACTAGCTATCTGTTCACCAGCGAATCCGTGTCCGAAGGCCATCCGGACAAGGTCTGCGACCGCATCTCCGACGAGGTCGTGGATGCCTTCTTCGAGCTCGCTCCGCAGCACGGTTGGGATCCGACGCAACTGCGCGTCGCCTGCGAGACGCTCGCCACCACCAACCGGGTGGTGATCGCGGGCGAGACCCGCGGCCCCGCGGCGATCACCTCCGAGTTGCTCATCGAGCGCGCCCGCAACGCCATCCGCCAGATCGGCTACGCGCAGGACGGCTTCCACTGGCAGAACGCCAATGTCGAGGTGCTGCTGCACGCGCAGTCGGCCGACATCGCGCAAGGCGTCGACGCGGCCGGCAACAAGGACGAGGGCGCCGGCGACCAGGGCATCATGTTCGGCTATGCGTGCCGCGAGACGCCGGAGCTGATGCCGGCACCGCTCTACTACGCGCACCGCATCCTCAAGCTGATGGCGGAAGCGCGCCACGCCGGCACCACCCACCAGCTCGGCCCCGACTCCAAGAGCCAGGTGACGTTGCGCTACGAGCACGGCATGCCGGTCGAGGCGACCCAGATCGTGGTCTCCACCCAGCACACCGACGAGAACCTCTCCTCCGGCGACGTCAAGGCGATCGTCGAGCCGTATGTGACAAAGGCGCTGCCGGGCGGCTGGATCACCGCCAACACGGTCTGGCACGTCAATCCGACCGGCAAGTTCGTGATCGGCGGGCCGGACGGCGACTGCGGCCTCACCGGCCGCAAGATCATCGTGGACACCTATGGCGGCGCCGCCCCGCATGGCGGCGGCGCGTTCTCCGGCAAGGACCCGACCAAGGTCGACCGCTCGGCCGCCTATGCGGCCCGCTACCTCGCCAAGAACGTGGTGGCGGCCGGGCTCGCCGGGCGCTGCACCATCCAGCTCTCCTACGCCATCGGCGTGTCGAAGCCGCTGTCGGTCTATGTCGACCTGCACGGCACCGGCGAGGTCGAGGAAGGCAAGCTGGAGACCGTCTTGAGCGAGGTCATGGACCTCTCGCCGCGCGGCATCCGCGAGCACCTCAAGCTCAACCGGCCGATCTACGCGCGCACCTCGGCCTATGGCCATTTCGGCCGCACCCCGGAGGCCGACGGCGGCTTTTCCTGGGAGCGCACCGACCTCGCCGACGAGATCCGCGGCGCGCTGTCCTGAGGCCGCCGGCCCGCTCAGGTGTCGTCCTCCGCGCAGGCGGAGGACCCGGTCGTCACC
>DASWSO010000276.1:0-1864 GCA_036402635.1 Xanthobacteraceae bacterium | reverse complement strand
TTGGCCCGCTCGCCGGGTCCGGCGGCGGGGGAGGCCGATAGGGCTGGCCGGCGGAACCCCAGCCGGGCGGCGGCGTCGCTCCGGGTGGGCCCGGCGGCGGCGCGGGAGCCGGGATCAGCGCCGGGGCGGCAGCGGAAGGGGCTGGCGGAGCCGTCAGGCTCGGCGCCGCCAGGCTGGGAGTGCCGGGCGGCGGCGTCGCGGTCGTGGCTGCCGGGGCGACCGGTGTGGTCGATGCAGCCGGCGGGCGTGTCGGTGCTCCCGCCGTCTGCAGCGCGGGCACCACAGCTTCAGGCGTTCGCAGCGCCGGTGTGGCCAGCCAGTACACCGCGGCTCCTGCTCCGGCGAGCAAGACCAAGCCGGCGGCCCCGGCGGCGATCAGTGATCTGGATATCCGCCGACGCACCGGCGGCGGGTCGGCAGCCTTCGAGGTTCCGTCCAGGTCGTCGAGATTGCGCCGGCGCAGCAGCTGCGACGCCCCGAGCGGCCAGGACGCCACCGCCGCCATCGATTCCGGCCGATCGTTGGGGGACGGCTGCAGCATGCGGTCGATCAGCGGGCGAAACCGCATCTCGATATTGCCGAGGTCCGGCACCTTGTGGCGCTTCTCGATCACCTCGACCTGGTTGCCGCCCATGTTGAGCGGCCTGCCGGTGAGCGCCTGCGCCAGCACCAGCCCGAAGCTGTAGATGTCCGACTTGGGGGTGACCACGCCGCCGTAGAGCCCAAGCTGCTCGGGCGAGACGTAATTGGCCTTGCCGGCGAAGCCGACGCCGATCACCGTCTTGGCGCCGCCGATCTCGGTCGATTTGGCGATGCCGAAATCGATGATCTTGGCGCGCGCGACATCGCCGCCGCTCGGGATGATGATGTTGTCGGGCGTGACGTCGCGATGGATGATGCCGCGCTCGTGCGCCACCTGCAGGCCGCCGGCGATGCGCTTCATCAGCGAGACCGTGGCCTCGTAGGTGAGCGGGCCGCGCGCAAGCAGCTGCGACAGCGTCTGCCCCTCGACAAACTCCATCGCCAGATAAGGCCGGTGCAGCGTCGGCTCGACCGAGAACACGTAGTAACGGACGATCGCCTCGTGCGCGAGCTTGTGCAGCGCAGACGCCTCCTTGCGGAACAACGCCAACGCCTGCTCGTTGTCGGCGAATTCCGGCAGCATCATCTTGATGGCGACGACGTCGTCGGTCTGGATCGCGTGCGCCCGGTAGATCTCGCCCATGCCGCCGGAAGCGACCAGCGCGTCGATCTCGTACAGACCGTTCAGCCGCGTTCCCGGCGATAGGGTGCGCCGCCCCAAGGGCAAGCGTGGGTCTGCCATGTCGCGCTCCCGGTGCCGCGCGGCACCGTCTGCTCTGCGCTATGTCCGGCGGGACCTTACGCCGGCGACGCGATGCGCAGCAGTCTACCGCGATCAGCGCTCGATCTTGAAGTACTTCACCGCCGCCGCCAGCGGCTGGCCCTTGCGCGCCGCCTCCACCAGGATGCGCGGAAACACCTGATCTGCGGGCGTCGCCGCGCTCACCTTTGCCGAAACCAAGGGATCGGAACTGGCGATCGCCAGCAGCAGTTGCGGCTGGCCCTCGGCGCGCGAGCCGCGCGGCAAGGGGAGATCGAACTCGAAGCTCGATCCGCTCGGCGCGCAGCCTTTCGAACAGTCGGAGTTGAGTGCGCGCGACACGTTCTGCACGGAGCCGTCGTCGCCGACCAGCAGCAGCTCGATGTACTTGTGCACCAGGCTGCCGACCGACCCGGTCAGCCTGTCGCCGTCGCGCAGCGTGAACGCCGGCACCCGCAGATAGGGAGGCTCGTCGCGACTGCTGCGCAACTGGCTGAGCATGGTGACGGCGGGACATTGCGG
>DASWSO010000275.1:0-2342 GCA_036402635.1 Xanthobacteraceae bacterium | reverse complement strand
CACGGTCGCGGCCTTCGGCATTGTAGGCTATGTGATGGAGGCCAACGGCTATCCGGTGGCGGCGCTGGTGCTCGGCGTGGTGATGGGCACGATGGTGGAACAGAGCTTCGTTACCTCGTTGATCAAGTCGGACGGCAGCCTGATTCCATTCTTCGAGCGGCCCGTGTCGGCGATCCTCGCCGCCATGACGATCGCGGCGCTGATCTGGCCGGTGGTGGTCTGGCTCATTAAACTGGCTAGGCGGCATTGGCGGCCAGCGCAGGCGGCCTAGCCGGGTGACAGCCTCCCCGGCAATTCCCGACATCACGGCACTCGGCCAAGCGCTCCGCGGCGGCGACCGCGCCGCGCTGGCGCGCGCCATCACGCTGATCGAGAGCAGACGCGGCGATCACCAGCAGGCAGCCCGGGCGCTGGTGCAGGATTTGCTCCCCGCGACCGGAAGCGCGGTGCGGGTCGGCATCACCGGCATGCCGGGCGTCGGCAAGTCCACCACCATCGACGCGCTGGGCACGCTGCTGACCGGCCGCGGCCAGAAGGTGGCGGTGCTCACGGTCGATCCCTCTTCCGCGCGCACCGGCGGCTCCATCCTTGGCGACAAGACCCGCATGGCGCGGCTCGCCAACGATCCGAACGCTTTCGTGCGCCCCTCCCCTTCCGCCGGCACGCTCGGCGGCGTGGCGGCCAAGACGCGCGAGACGATGCTGCTCTGCGAGGCGGCCGGCTACGATGTCGTGCTGGTCGAGACGGTCGGCATCGGCCAGTCGGAGACTGCGGTCGCCGACATGACCGACTTCTTCCTGGTGCTGATGCTGCCCGGCGCGGGCGACGAGTTGCAGGGCCTGAAGAAAGGCGTGCTGGAGCTTGCCGACATGCTGGCGGTCAACAAGGCCGACGGCGACAACGTCGCGCGCGCCAAGGCGGCAGCGGCCGAATACGGCGGCGCGTTCCATATCCTGCGGCCGCGCTCCCCGCATTGGTCGCCGCCGGTGCTCACCTATTCGGCGCTGACCGAGCAGGGCGTCGGCGAGCTTTGGGACCAGGTGCTGGCGCACCGCCGACAGATGACCGAGGCCGGCGAGTTCGCGGCCCGCCGCCGCGAGCAGCAGGTCAAGTGGATGTGGACGATGCTGGAGGCGCGGCTGATGGAGCGGCTGCACGGCGACGCGGTGCTGCAGGCGCGGATGCCGGAACTGGAAGCCGCGGTGGCGGAAGGTGAGCTCTCGCCGGCGGTCGCGGTCGACGAGCTCGCCTCACGGCTGGGGCTTTAGCTCCTCCGGCCCGGGCTGGATCGTCGGCGCAATCACCTGCAGCCACGGATTGGCGACGCCGCGTTCCGGCCGAAGCCCTGCCAGCAGGTCGGTCATGCCCTCGCGCTGCATGCGCCGCACGTCGCTCGGCCGGTCGACGTCCCATAGCTGCACCGGCTCGCGCGAGGAAAGTCCGCGCTGGGTGATGCGCCGCCGCGTTTCCAGCATCACGCCGTCGGTGCCCCATGCCATATCGGTGAACAAGGTCGGCTCGGGATGGCGCAACCCGATCAGCACGTAGCCGCCGTCCTCGGCTGGAAACACCACCGCGTCGGCGCCGCTGCGCAACGCCTCGGCGGCCGACCGCAGGTGTTCCACCGTCAGCGCCGGGCAATCGGTGCCGATCACGATGGTCGGCCGCCCCGCCTGCAGCACTGCGGCGATCATGCGGGCACCGAGATCGCCCTTGGGCTGGCGCAACAGCGTGAGCGGAAACGTCGCGCCCAGCTCCTGAAACAGCGGATGCCGCTCGTCGGGACTGCCCCACAGCTTCACCGGACCGACATCGGCCGCGGTCGCTATCTCGACCATGCGGCGCGTGAAGCGCTCCTGCAGCAGGGTGGCGCCGTCGACGCCGAGCATCATCACCAGCCGGGTTTTCACCGTGCCGGCGATCGGCGCCTTGGCGAGGATCGCGATCGCGACCGCTTCAGGAGCCGCGGGGGACATAGCCATACTCCCGCGCCAAGCGCGCCGGCTCGGCGCCGAGGAAGAAAGCCAGACGCAACCGCCACATCAAGACCATCGTTCGCCACAGGCCGCGCTCGTCCCAGCGCCGTCCCGAGGTGACGACCCGCGCCCGCACGCACAGCGGCCGCGACAGCCGCTTCAGCCGCCGCGACATCTCAATGTCCTCCATCAGCGGCACGTCCGGGAAACCGCCCGCCGCATCGAATGCGCCGCGAGTCATGAACATGGCCTGGTCCCCGGTGGCGATGCCGGTGAGGCGCGAGCGCAGGTTCATCATCAGCGCAACAAGCGGAAGCATCGGGTGGCGGCCATCGATGCGGACATCAAAACGGCCCCAGACCCGCT
>DASWSO010000274.1:0-4765 GCA_036402635.1 Xanthobacteraceae bacterium | reverse complement strand
GCCTGGCTGCATGGCGAGGCCGCCAACGAGGTCGGGCCGGGGCTCATTTCCGAAGATCTGCCAGAGGCTTTGCCGAAGGTCCTGCGAAAGCTGCTGAGCGCTCGGCCGGTCAGGTGACCTCGAACCAGGCGGCGAGCGGCTTCTCCGGCTGCTCCAGCCTCTGACATTCGATCAGCCACTTGCCGGGATTGTCGCCCACGAAAGCGACGCGGGCGGTCTGTTCCGGCATCACCGCGATCGTGTCCAGCCAATACGGCTTCCAGCCGTCGTCGAGGTTGTCCAAGAGCCGCACCGCATGGCCATGGATGTGCACCGCATGGGGCAGCCGCAGGCCGTTGCTGAAGCCCAGCATCACCGCGCGGCCGCGCTTGACCGAAAAGAGGGCGGGGCCGAACGGCTCGGCGCCCGCACCGTCGCCGCTCGACCAGACCCTGGCCCGGGTGCTCTCCGGCGCGCCGCGCGCCGGTTGCCGTGCGCTCGGCCGCAATGCGGCCGGGTCGAGCGGCAGGTCGAGCCGCAGCGCACGGGCAAAATCCATGCGGGCGGGCAGGGGATTGGCCGGCAGGCTCTTGATCTCCGGAAGCGGCTGCGGCCGCGCCACGGCGGCGTCCTGGTAGACGAGCCGCGCCACCGTCGCCGATGCGGTGGCGGTTTCCGCGACGATGGAGGTCGCCGCTCCGGCCGCGAGGCTCATGTCCACGAACAGGTCGGTGCGGTTGCCGGGCCCGAGCACCACCCGGGCATCGCGGGCCGTGAACGGCTCCGCCGGCTGGCCGTCGATCGCCATCACGGTGGCCCGGTGTTGATCGATCCGGACCGCCAGCAGCCGTGTCCCGCTGGCGTTGAGCAGGCGCAGGCGGATGCGCTCACCCGGCCGGACCGGGATGTCGAAGGTGGGTCGGCCGTTGACGGTCAGTTGCTCCGTGCTGGGGCCACCCGCTGCCGGCACGGCCTGCCGGCTGTCGAACACCAGCATCAGGTCCTGATCGACCGCAGGCGGCTCCGGCTCGTCCACGATCAGCGCGCCGGAAAGGCCGCGCTCGGACGCCGCCAACGACCAGGCGCGGTACCAGAACGTGCCGGCGTCGGGAGGCTTGAACCGGTAGTCGAAGCTGGCGCCGGGTGCGATCGGCGGCTGCGTCAATCGCGGCACGGCGTCCATCGCATTGGGCAGGCGCACGCCATGCCAGTGCAGCGCCAGCGGGTGCGGCAGGTCATTGACCAGCCGCACCTTCAGCTCTTCGTCCCGGCGCACCCGCAGCAACGGGCCTGACAGCGCCTCGCCGGGGCGCGCCCGCAGGATGCGGGTGCCGTCCGGCGTGACCTCGGCCTCGGCCGGCTGCGTCCGGCCAGGGCTTGCGAGCAGCGTGACGGCGCCGGCGGCGCCGAGCCCGGCCGTGAAGGCACGCCGCGTCAGCGGGCAGGGGGGCGGCGCGGGGGCAAACGGCATGCCGCACAATGCCGCGGCGCGCCGCGGCCCACAACCGGCCGGCCGCGGCAGTTTTTTTCGTGCATACCGGCGCCGCCGTGCTATAAGCCGCGCCGCCCGGCCGCAGGTGATTGCGTCGAGCTTGCCGCGACAGTTGCGATCAGCAAAGGCTGCGAACAGGCCGCGAGCGGGCGTGGCGGAATTGGTAGACGCGCTGGATTTAGGTTCCAGTGACGAAAGTCGTGGGGGTTCAAATCCCTCCGCCCGCACCAGGCGGCTTTTGAACCCCGGCGCCGCGGTGCCGACCATCTAGTCCATCGCCGGAAATTCAGAGAAAGCAGAGAACGGCCATAGTCATGCAGGTGAACGAAACTCTTGCCGAAGGTTTGCGGCGCGAATTCCAGGTGGTGGTGCCCGCCTCCGAGCTCGGCGCCAAGGTCAGCGAGAAGCTGAGCGAGCTGAAGGACCGCGTGCAGATCCGCGGCTTCCGCCCCGGCAAGGTGCCGGTCGAGCACCTGCGGCGCATCTACGGGCGCTCGGTGATGGCGGAGACCATCGACGCCGCCGTGCAGGAGGCCAACGCCAAGATCGTCACCGACAATGCCTTCCGGGTGGCGATGGAGCCGAAGGTCACGCTGCCGTCCGACGAGGGCGAGGTGAAGGCGCTGATCGAGGGCAAGAGCGACCTCACCTACACGCTGGCGCTCGAAATCCTTCCCAAGGTCGAGCTCGCCGACATGCGCGCGATCAAGCTCGAAAAGCCGGTCGCGCCGGTGGAGGAGAGCGCCATCGACGAGGCGGTTGCGCGGATCGTGCAGCAGAACCGCCCGTTCGCGCCGAAGGGGGAGGGCGCCAAGGCCGAGGACGGCGACCGCGTCGTCGTGTCCTTCACCGGCACCATCGAGGGCAAGGCGTTCGAGGGCGGCACGGCCGAGGACATCACCGTCGATATCGGCTCCAACTCCTTCATTCCGGGCTTCGAGCCGCAGCTGATCGGGATGGCGGAAGGGGAGACCCGCACCGTCAGCGTGAGCTTCCCGCCGAACTACCTCAACGCCGAGCTGGCCGGTAAGCCGGCCGCGTTCGAGGTCACGGCCAAGCAGGTGATGGCGCCTGGCGCGGCCGAGGTGAACGAGGAGTTCGCCAAATCGCTCGGCCTCGATTCGATCGAGCGGCTGCGCGAGGCCATCAAGGAGCGGCTGGCGCGCGACCACACCGCCGCGACCCGCCGCCGGCTCAAGCGCTCGCTCTTGGACGCGCTCGACGAGCGCCACCGCTTCGAGCTGCCGCCGACCCTGATGGAGGAGGAGTTCAACAACGTCTGGCGCACGGTGCTCGGCGACCTGCAGTCGCAGGGCCGCACCTTCGAGGACGAGGACACCACCGAGGAGAAGGCGCGCGAGGAGTACCGCAAGCTGGCGGAGCGCCGCGTGCGGCTCGGTCTCGTTCTCGCCGAGATCGGCGAGAAGAATCAGATTAAGGTCTCCGACGACGAGCTCAACCGCTCCGTGGTCGAGCGTGTCCGCCAGTTCCCGGGCCAGGAACAGCAGGTTTGGGAATACTACCGGAAGAATCCGCAGGCGATGGCCGGCCTGCGGGCGCCGATCTTCGAGGAAAAGGTCGTCGACTACCTGCTCGAGCTGGCCGAGGTCAGCGAAAAGCAGGTCTCCCGCGAAGAGCTGTTCGCGGACAATGACGAGGCGCAGCCCGGGGGCTGAGCCCAACCGCTGCTTCGGTACGCGTGGTTCCGGCCGCCTGTCCGGCGGCCGCAGCATGGTTGCGTCGCGTGGTTTCGCCCCGACAGCGAGCCGGATGCGGGCCCTCCCGGCTCCGCCCGGCTCCACCATGGAGAAGATTTAATGCGACCGATGTTGAAGGACGCGCTCGCCGCGTTAAATCCCCGTCGTCGGATGCGCTGCTCGTTCTGCGCACGCGAGGCGAACGAAGTGGACAGGCTTGTGGCCGGCCCGTCCGTCTATATCTGTGATGGCTGCGTCAAGACCTGCGTGACCGTGCTGCGCGACAACGGCGGCTTCGAACTGCAGGCCTCCGAGCGGCACCACTAGCTTCATTGACAACCAGGTGAGCAATGCGAGATCCCGCCGCTACTTACATGAATTACCTCGTCCCGATGGTGGTCGAGCAGACCAACCGGGGCGAGCGCGCCTATGACATCTATTCCCGGCTCCTGAAGGAGCGAATCATCTTCATCACCGGTGGGGTGGAAGACGGAATGGCGAGCCTGGTGGTGGCTCAGCTGCTGTTCCTGGAGGCCGACAACCCGAAGAAGGAAATCTCGATGTACATCAACTCCCCCGGGGGAGTGGTGACGTCCGGGATGGCGATCTACGACACCATGCAGTTCGTGCGGCCGGCCGTCACCACCCTCTGCATCGGGCAGGCGGCGTCGATGGGGTCGCTGCTGCTCGCGGCCGGGGCCAAGGACATGCGCTTCGCCCTACCCAATGCCCGGATCATGCTGCACCAGCCCTCCGGCGGCTTCCAGGGGCAGGTTACCGACATCATGGTGCACGCCCAGGAGATCCTGGCGCTGAAGAAACGGCTCAATGAGATCTATGTGAAACATACCGGCCAGCCGCTGAAGAAGATTGAGGATGCGCTCGAGCGTGACTATTTCCTCACTGCCGAGATGGCGCGCGACTTCGGCATCATCGACAAGGTGATCGACAAGCGGGTCGAGGAGCCGGTCCTGGTGAAGGGCTGATTCCCGGGCTGGAACTGGCCCGGGACTTGCGAGCCGTCGGCCGGGGTTGGTGAGGTGGGGCAGTCCGCCGAACCCCCCGGCTCGGTGGCCCGCGGGCCCTCAGCCATACAAAAGCCCAGGACGGACACGCCAATTTATCGTTAATGTTTTCTTGATTGTCAGGTCCCTACCATGGTTCGCTAGTGCTTCGTGGAGGGTCTGCCGCCGTTTGGCGGGTGTGCGGGTGGCGCTACGCTTTCTTAGGGCAGCCGCCAATAGACAGGACGAACCCGCTGGGCTTGCGAGCCCGTCCGGGCGGAATGGACGGAGAATGGAATGAGCAAGGTCGGCGGTAGCGAATCCAAGAACACTCTGTACTGCTCGTTCTGTGGCAAGAGCCAGCACGAGGTTCGCAAGCTGATTGCCGGACCGACCGTGTTCATTTGCGACGAGTGCGTCGAGCTCTGCATGGACATCATCCGCGAGGAGAACAAATCCTCGCTGGTGAAGTCCCGCGATGGGATTCCGACGCCAAAGGAAATCCGCAAGGTGCTGGACGACTACGTGATCGGGCAGGATCACGCCAAGAAGGTGCTCTCGGTCGCGGTCCACAATCACTACAAGCGGCTCAA
>DASWSO010000273.1:0-7649 GCA_036402635.1 Xanthobacteraceae bacterium | reverse complement strand
TGATTGTAGACGACGTCGAGAAACACCATCAGCCCGCGCGCATGCGCGGCGTCGACCAGCGCCTTCAAATCCTCCGGGCGGCCGTAAGCGCTGTCCGGCGCGTACAGCAGCACCCCGTCATAGCCCCAGTTGCGCCCACCTGGGAAATCGGCAAGCGGCATCAGCTCGATAGCGGTGATGCCGGTGTCGACAAGGTGGTCGAGCCGTTCCATGACGCCGCGATAGCTGCCGGCGGGAGTGAAAGTGCCGACATGCAGCTCGCTGAACACCACGTCGTGCCACGGCCGTCCCTTCCAGTCGGCGGTTTGCCAGGCGTAGGCGTGATCGATCAGTTCGCTCGGTCCGCTGACGTCGTCCGGCTGGAAATGCGAACCGGGGTCCGGCACATCCAGCTCGCCGTCGATGCGGAAGCGATAGCGCAAGCCGGCGCGCGCCTCCGGCACGGTAAGCTCGAACCAGCCGCCGGAGATCTGCGGCATTGCGATCGTGCGCTCGGTCACCAGTTCGACCCGTTCTGCCGCCGGCGCCCACAGCCGGAACGTCGCGCCGCCGTTTGGATCGAGCCGTGGTCCGAAACGAAACGCGCCCATCAGACTGCTCCCGAGAACACGGTGACGGATCGAGCCGGCCCGGTGGCGGTCTGGCCGGGGGAATAGGTGACGGAGGCGGCCTCCTTGAACGGGACGGTGGCGACGCGCAGGCGCCAGGCATTGAGCCCGGTCCATTTCGCGATCGTGAAATCGATCGGCTCCGGCGTGCCGTTGATCACGACATAGACCGGCCCCGGCGAGTCTTCGACCGGCGCCAGCACGTAGGACACGAACCGGCCCTCCGGGAAATGCCAGTCCTGCTCGGTCATCTCGGCCGCCTTGGGCGTCAGCCAGGCGATCTCGCGGCTGCCGTCGGGCCGCGCGCCTCGCAGCCAGCGGCGCGGCCGCAGCTGCGCATATCGCGCCCGCAATGCGGTGAGCTGACCGATGAAGTCGATCATGTCCTCGCCGGGCTTGCCGAGCCCGGTCCACTTCACCCAGCCGATCTCGTTGTCCTGGCAGTACGGATTGTTGTTGCCGAATTGCGTGTTGCCCACCTCGTCGCCCGCCAGCATGATCGGCATTCCTTGCGCGAGAAACAGGCACGCCAGCTGATTGCGCCGCAGCGTGCGGCGCAATTCGAGGATTTCCGGATCGTCGGTCGGCCCCTCGACGCCGCAATTGGTGCTGTCATTGTTGGGCGAGCCGTCGTTGTTGCCCTCCCCGTTCGCCTCGTTGTGCTTCTGCTCGTAGCTGACCAGGTCGGCGAGGGTGAAGCCGTCATGCACGGTGACGTAGTTGATGCTGGCGCGCGGGGCACGGCCGCGGTGCTGAAAAATGTCCGCCGACGCGGTCATGCGGCGGCCGAGCTCCCCCAAAAGGTTCGACTCCCCTTTCCAGAATTTCCGCAGCGTGCGCCGGTAGGCGTCGTTCCATTCCGACCATTCGGACGGAAACGCGCCGAGCTGGTAGCCGCCCATGCCGATATCCCAGGGCTCGGCGATCAGCTTCACGCGCGCCAGCGCCGGGTCCTGGCGAATGGCGGCGAAGAACGCGGAGCGCGGCTCGAAACCGCCGGGCCCGCGGCCGAGCGTGGTCGCGAGATCGAAGCGGAAGCCGTCGACGTGGCAGGACTGCACCCAGTAGCGCAGCGAATCCATCACCATCTGCAGCACGCGCGGATGCGTCAGATTGAGCGCGTTGCCGCAGCCGGTGAAGTCGTCGTAGTAGCGCGGCTTGCCGGGCATCAGCCAGTAGTACGAGGCGTTGTCGATACCCTTGAACGACAGCGTCGGGCCGAGGTGGTTGCCTTCGGCGGTGTGGTTGTAGACCACGTCGAGGATCACCTCGATGCCGGCGTCGTGCAGCCGCGAGACCATCACCTTGAACTGGTTGAGCGTGTCGTTGGGCGCGTAGCGCTGCTCCGGCGCGAAATAGCCGATGCTGTTGTAGCCCCAGTAATTGCGCAGGCCGCGGTCGACCAGGTGGCGGTCGTCGATGAAGGCATGCACCGGCAACAGCTCGATGCTGGTGACGCCGAGCCGCCGCAGATGCTCGATCACGCCGGGCGCCGCCAGCCCGGCGAAAGTGCCGCGCAAGCCCCGCGGCACATCCTCGCGCAGCACGGTGAGGCCCTTCACGTGCGCCTCGTAGATGATCGTGTGCTCCCACGGAACCCGCGGGCTGCGGTCCTCGCCCCAGCTGAAGGCCTCGTCGATCACCATGCATTTCGGCATGCCGCGCGCATTGTCGTGGCGATCGAACGAAAGATCCGCGCGCGCACTGCCGGGCCGATAACCGAAATGCGCGTCGCTCCATTTGATGCGCCCGACCAGCTGCCGGGCGTAGGGATCGATCAGCAGCTTGTTGGGATTGAAGCGGTGGCCGTGCTCGGGCTCGTAGGGGCCATGCACGCGATAGCCGTAGAGCTGGCCCGGCAGCACGTCGGGCAGGTAGCCGTGCCAAACGTCGTCGGTGCGTTCGGGAAGCGCGATCCGCGCGGTCTCGCGTTCCTTGGGCGGGCCAAACAGGCAGAGCTCGACCTTCTCGGCATGCGCCGAGAAGATCGCGAAATTGGTGCCGCGCCCGTCCCAGGTGGCTCCGAGCGTGTGCGGCGAACCTTCA
Organism: Xanthobacteraceae bacterium; assembly: GCA_036402635.1. GTDB lineage: Bacteria > Pseudomonadota > Alphaproteobacteria > Rhizobiales > Xanthobacteraceae > DASWSO01. Next base: position 4,995 of record DASWSO010000273.1, on the reverse strand, counting down.
AGCAGCCGCATGCTCAAGGCTGCGGCACGAGGAAGACGGCGGCGAGTGGCGGCAAGGTCAGATTGAGCTCGAAGTTCTCGCCCACTGCGCGCGTCGTGACGACACCCTGGTTGCCGACATTGCTGCCGCCGTACACCACCGAGTCGGTATTGAGCACCTCGCGCCAGTTCACCCCGGTGGGGACGCGGATGCGGTAACTGTGCCGCACCTCGGGCGTGAAGTTGACGGCCACCAGGCAGCGCGCCTGCGGATCGCGGCCCTTGCGCAGCCAGACGAAGACGCTCTGCTGCGTGTCGTCGGAGACGATCCACTCGAAACCGGCGCTCTCGCAGTCCAGCTCATGCAGCGCCGGCGTGTCGCGGTAGAGCCGGTTGAGATCGCGCATCGCCTTCTGCACGCCTTCATGCATGTGGTCCTGCAGGAGGTGCCAATCCAGGCTGCGGTCGTGGCTCCACTCGCGCTCCTGCGCGATCTCGTTACCCATGAAGTTCAGCTTCTTGCCCGGATGCCCGAACATGAAGCCGTAATAGGCGCGCAGATTGGCGAAGCGCTGCCAACGGTCGCCCGGCATGCGGCCGAGCATGGAGCCTTTCCCGTGCACGACCTCGTCATGCGACAGCGGCAGCACAATGTTCTCCGAGATGGCGTAGTGCAGGCCGAAGTTGATGTCGCCGTGATGGTGCTTGCGGTGAATCGGATCCTTCGAAATGTAGTTCAGGGTGTCGTGCATCCACCCCATGTTCCATTTGTAGCCAAAGCCGAGACCGCCCAATTCCACCGGCCGCGACACCATCGGCCAGGCGGTGGATTCCTCCGCCATCGTGGTCGCTTCCGGGAAGTGGCCGAACACCTCGGCGTTGAAGCGGCGCAGGAACTCGATCGCTTCGAGATTCTCGCGCCCGCCATGTCGGTTCGGAATCCAGCCGCCCTGCGGCCGGCTATAATCGAGATAAAGCATCGAGGCGACCGCATCGACGCGCAATCCGTCGATGCCATAGCGCTCCAGCCAGAACAGCGCATTGGCGAGCAGGAAATTGCGGACTTCCGGGCGCCCGTAATTGTAGATCAAGGTGTTCCAGTCGAGGTGGCGCCCCTGCATCGGGTTCTGATGCTCGTACAGTGCCGTGCCGTCGAACCAGGCGAGGCCGTGCGGGTCGTCGGGGAAATGTCCCGGCACCCAGTCCAGGATGACGCCGAGCCCGGCGGCGTGACACGCGTCGATGAAGGCGGCGAAATCAATCGGCGTGCCGAAGCGGCTGGTCGGCGCGTAAAGCCCGGTCGGCTGATAGCCCCAGGAGCCATCGAACGGATGCTCCATGATCGGCAGCATCTCGATATGGGTGAATCCCATGTCGGCGACGTAAGCCGGCAGCTCTTCGGCCAGCTCGCGATAGGTCAGCCAGCGCTCGCCTTCCTCGGGCCGGCGCCGCCAGGAGCCGAGATGAACCTCGTAGATCGAGATCGGCGCGTCGAGGCGGTTGGCGCCCGGCCGCGCCCGCGTCGCCGGCGCCAGCGTGGTCTCGTCGAACACGATCGACGCGGTCGACGGCCGCACCTCGGCCGCAAAGGCATACGGGTCGGACTTCAGCGGCAGCAGGTTCTCGTTGCGGCTGAACAGCTCGAACTTGTAGTGGTCGCTCTCCCGTGCACCGGGAATGAAGATTTCCCAGTAGCCGTTGCCGCGCACGCGCATGGTGTGGCGGCGGCCGTCCCACAGATTGAAGTCGCCGACCACGCTGACGCGCCGCGCATTCGGCGCCAGCACGACGAAGCCGACGCCGCCGACGCCGTCCAGCTCCATCGGATGCGCGCCGAGCTTGTCGTAGGACCGCAGATGCGTGCCTTCGCCGAGCAGGTGCAGGTCGAAATCCGAGAGGATCGGCGGAAACCGGTAGGCGTCGTCGAGATCCACCTCCTGCTCGCCGTACTTGGCGCGCAGCCGATAGCGCCCGTGCTGCGGCACCGGCCCGGCAAAGAGGCCCGACTCATGCAGGCGCGGCAGCGGCGTCGCGGCGCCGCCTTCGCCCACCACCGACACCGTTTCGGCGCCCGGCAGGAAGGTGCGCACCACCGGCGTTCCGTTCTCGCGGTGCGGGCCGAGATAGGCGAACGGATCGGAGTGGTAGCCCCCGATGATCGCCAATGCCGACGGATCCAGAACTGTCATACCTCGATATCCTCGCCCGGGAACAGCAAGCGCCAAGCCCCGGTGAGTGGGACATGCAGCCAAGTGGGCCGGTTCGCGAGCTCGTATCCGATTTCGTAAATAGCCTTCTCTAGAACGAAGAAGTCGCGTAACCGATCCGCCGCCTCCGGATTGGGCGGCCACAGGCCGCCGGCGCCGATGGTTTCATCATAGGCCGCAACGAACGCGTCGGTGGCCTGCACGCGCCATTCCTCGGCGGCCTTGGCAAGCCGCGCCCGCTCTTCCGCCGAGCCGAAACTGACGCGATCGACCGCGGCGGTCGCCGCATAGTCGATCGAGCGGATGAGGCCGGCGACGTCGCGCGCCGCCGGCGCCTTGCGACGCCGCGCCTCCAGCGGCCGCTCCGGCTCGCCTTCGAAGTCGATGATGAACACGTCGTCCTTCACCACCAGCGTCTGCCCGAGATGGAAGTCGCCATGGTGGCGGATCTTCAGCGCGTCGAGCTGCGGCGGCAGCAGGTCGCGCATGCGCGCGAGCGCCGGCTCGCGGCGCGCCAGCAGCTTCTCGACCAGGACCCGCTGGCGCTCCGGAAGAGTGTCAGCCCGGCGCTGCAGCTCGTCGAAAAACTGCTGCGCCTGCCGCAGCAGTTCCGTATTCCACGCCGCCAGATCATCGGGTTCGACCGGCTCCGGGGCGAAGGCCGGATCGTCCGGCGCGGAGGCGAGCGCCAGATGCAGTTCGGCGGTGCGCTTCCCGAGCTGGCTCATGCGCAGCAGGAAACCGGCATGCTGTTGCGGGTCCGCGAGCGCATCGGGCGCGAGCAGGCGGTACTCGTCGAGGAAGCGGTCGAGATAGCTGCTGGTGACGGCCCAGCCGTCGCCCTGGTTCTGCACATAGCCCTGCACGATCGCGAGCGCGAACTGCTCGTCGGCGTGATGCAGCTCGATCGAGCCCACCAGCGGCGGCGTGTTCTGGTAGCCGGCGACGTCGGTGAGGAAGCGGCTGATCTCGGCGTCCGGATTGATGCCCGGCTGCAGGCGACGGAAGAACTTGATGACGTAGGCGCTGTCGACGATCACCGTCGTGTTGGACTGCTCGGCGCTGACCGCGTGCACCGCCTCGACCGGGGCGAGCTCGCCCTGGGCAAAGCTCTTGCCGGGACGGCACACCAGCGAGAACGCACCCTGCTCGACGCCCTGCCCGCCATGCAGCCGCGCCAGCAGCCAGGAGACGAACTCGCGCTCGCTGGTGACATCGACCAGCATGCCTTCGCGCGCGCCGCGCCGCACCGGCGCCAGCGCGTGCGGATGCACGGTCTGCGCGGCGCGGTCGAGCCGGTCCCACTTGACGCCGAGCGGCAGCGAATAGCGGCTCTTGCCGCGCTCCGACGCGACCTCGACCAGCGTCCACAGGTAGCCGGGCTCGGCGTGGTGCAGGACGATCGCGGTCTCCAGCCGCGGCTCGATGCGGCGGCTGCCCTTCTCGGCGAACCAGCGCCGCGTCGGCAGCAGAACAGGCAGCACCTCGCGCTCGAAGATGTGGCGGGCGCGGCCGTGCAGCAGCTCGTGCCAGCCGTCCTTGATGACGATGGTGGCAAGCTCGAGCCCGGTCGGGCTGACATCGGCGCCCGCCGCCTCGCCCTCGGTGAGCGCGAACCAGAAGAACCCGTACGGCGCCAGCGTGACCACGAACGGCGCCTCGCCGATCGGCGGGAAGCGCGTGCGGCCAAGCATCTCGCGCGGCACCCGCCCGCGCCACGGCGACAGGTCGAGCTCGGCGGCCTGCGCCGAGCGCGACAGGTTGGCGACGCACAGGATCGCCTCGTCGCCGAGCTGGCGCACATAGGCGAGCACGGTGCGGTTCGCCGGGCGCACGAAGGTGAGCGTGCCGCGGCCGAACACCTGCGTCGACTTGCGCACCCCGATCAACCGCTTCATCCAGCTCAACAGCGACGAGATGCTGCGCGACTGCGCCTCGACGTTGACCGCCTGGTAGCCGTAGACCGGGTCCATGATCACCGGCGCATAGAGCTTGGCGGGGTCGGCGCGCGAGAAGCCGCCGTTGCGGTCGGGCGTCCACTGCATCGGCGTGCGCACGCCGTTGCGGTCGCCGAGATAGATGTTGTCGCCCATCCCGATCTCGTCGCCGTAATAGATGATGGGCGTGCCGGGCATCGACATCAGCAGCGAATTCATCAATTCGATCTTGCGGCGGTCGTTGTCCATCAGCGGCGCCAGCCGCCGGCGGATGCCGAGATTGATGCGGGCGCGCGGGTCGGACGCGTAGGTCGACCACAGGTAATCGCGCTCCGCGTCGGTGACCATTTCGAGCGTCAGTTCGTCGTGATTGCGCAGGAACATCGCCCATTGGCAGTTGGGCGGGATGTCGGGCGTCTGCCGCAGGATGTCGGCGATCGGGAAGCGGTCTTCCTGCGCGATCGCCATGTAGATGCGCGGCATCAGCGGGAAGTGGTACGCCATGTGGCATTCGTCGCCCTCGCCGAAATAGGCGCTGACGTCCTCGGGCCATTGGTTGGCTTCCGCCAGAAACAGCTTGCCGGGCATATAGGCGTCGAGCTCGGCCCGCAGCTTCTTGAGGACGGCGTGGGTCTCCGGAAGGTTCTCGTTGTTGGTCCCGTCGCGCTCAATCAGGTACGGAATGGCGTCGAGCCGGAAGCCGTCGACCCCCATGTCGAGCCAGCGCCGCATCACCTGCACCACCGCCCACAGCACGCGCGGATTGTCGTAGTTCAGGTCCGGCTGATGCGAGAAGAAGCGGTGCCAGTAATAGGCGCCCGCGACCGGGTCCCAGGCCCAGTTCGACTTCTCGGTATCGGTGAAGATGATGCG
>DASWSO010000272.1:0-4324 GCA_036402635.1 Xanthobacteraceae bacterium | reverse complement strand
GACATGGATAAAATCGCCGATCGCGACCGCGCCGAGCCCGTGCCGCGGCGTCGGCATTGGCGCATAGCTCATCCAGCTATCGGCCTTGAGATCATAGGCCTCGTTCTGCCCGAACACGCGGTTGGTGCCTTCGCCGCCCATGATGAAGATCTGCCCGCGGTAGAGCACGGCCCCATGACCGGAGCGTGCGGTCGGCAGCGGATTGCGCTGGCGCCAGCGATCCTCCTTCGGATCCTAGCTGTGGTGCAGGTTGGAGTTGGTGTGGAAGCTGTCGACGCGGCCACCGATCACGTGGATGAGCCCATCGACCACCAGCGTTCCGGTGTGGTCGCGTGCGGTCGGCATCGGCACGCGCGTGTCCCACCGGTCGGCTTTCGGATCGTAGGCGAGGTGCCAGTCGATCGAGCGCTTGGTCTCGAACGTATCGCCGACCGCGCCGCCGACGGCATGCAGGATGCCATTCAGCCCCACGCACGCGATTGCGCCGCAGGCGCGCGGCAGCGGCGCGATCGGCCGCCACGCTTCGCCTTCTTGAACGAAGCACAGCGTGTCCGGCTTGCGGTTCTGCTCCACGAAACCGCCGATCGCGTAGAGTTTGCCGTCCAGCGTTGCGACGCCGACGTGATTGGCGCCACGCGGCAGTTGCGGCGCGTCGGCCCAGCGGTCCGCGGCCGGATCGTAGACGTGGTGATAAGGCCGGTCGACGCGCTGCTCGCCGTAGCCGCCGAGCAGGTGCATGCGGTCCGACAGCACGGTCGCCCAAGCCATCTCGCTGCGCGGCAGCGGCAGCGGCGCGCGCGCGATCCAGCGGCCCTGCTCGGCCGCGCGCGGAGCCGGGCTGTCGGTGACCCGTTGTTCCTGCGCGATCGCCGGCACCTCGACACGGCCGGCACGATCCAGCCGCTCGTAGGGCGGCGCATGCCCAGCATGCTGGGCGAAAGCGGGCGCCGCGGCGCCGGCACCGACGGCGGCCAAGAACAAGCGTCGCGACAGCATCATGCGGTCTCCAATGCATCCGGGGGCGGATTGAGACGGAGTAACGCTAACTCGCAACTGCATTCAACGCTCGCCCAACCCCAACCATCATGCCCGGCCTGAGCCGGGCATCAACGTCGTTCCTTCTTCACCTGGGAGGGAAGCAAGACGTGGATGGCCGGGACAACCCCGGCCGTGAGGGCTTGGGGGGCGCCGCAAGTACCGTTGCCATTAGCACGGCCAAGTTACGGCGGCGGCTTGGCGGTGACCTCGATCGCTGAATAATAGGCAGCGAGGTCGGCGATGTCCTGGCTGCTCAGGGGCTGCGCCACCACGGTCATCATCTCGTTCTTGCGGCTGCCCTTCTTGAAGGCGTCGAGCTGCCGCTCGAGGTAGGGCTCCGGGCTGCCGGCGATGTTGGGCGCGTCGGGCAGCTTCGAGAGTCCGTCCATGCCGTGGCAGGTCTGGCACTGCGTCGCCTTCTGCCGGCCGGCGGCGATGCTTCCGGCCGCATCGGCCGTGACGGTTGCGGCCGCGAGCGCGCAGCCCGCCGCGAGGGTCTGTTTCCACATCGTTGCCTCCTGTTGCGTTCGCAGCGGATGCGAACGCCGCCGCCGATATCCCCCCGGTTTGGCTGCGATCGGTGCCCGGGCGCGATGTGCCGCGCCCGGGACAGGATCAGCTTGCTGGACGCGTCGAGTTCAGCGGCCGCCCTCGTACGAGATGCGGTAGATCGCGCCGGCGAGGTCGTCCGACACCAGCAGCGAGCCGTCCGGCAACTGCGCCACATCGACCGGCCGACCGAGATATTCACCGTTCTCGGTCAGCCATCCTTCGGCAAACGCCTCGGTCTTGTCGGCGGTGCCGTCCTCCTTCAGGCTCGTGAACATCACGCGCGCGCCGACCGGCTGCGTACGGTTCCAGGAACCGTGCTGCGCGACGAAGATGCCGCCGCGATACTTCTGCGGGAACATGCGACCGGTATAGAACGTCATGCCGAGATCGGCGGCGTGTGCCACCATCTCGACCTGCGGGAAGATCGCGTCGGCCGGGGGCTGCTGGTCCTTGTACTCGTTGGTGCGCACCTTGCCGCCGCCGTACCAGGGAAAGCCGAACTGCAGGCCGGCCTTGTCGGCGCGGTTGAGCTCGCCGGGCGGAATGTCGTCGCCCATCCCGTCCACCTGGTTGTCGGTGAACCACAGGATTTTATCCTTCGGATTGAAGTCCATGCCGACGGAGTTGCGCACGCCCCAGGCAAAGACCTCACGATCCTTGCCTTCGATCGTCATGCGCACGATGCCGCCAATGCCCTCCTTCTTGTAGAGGTCCATCTTCTCGGGGGCGAACACGTTGAACGGCTGTCCGAGCGTGATGTAGAGCTTGCCGTCGGCGCCGATGCGGCAGACGCGGGAGGTGTGGTTGTAGGACTCTTCCTCCGGCGGGATCAGCTCGCCCTGCTTCACCACCACGAAGGCGGCGACGTCGGCGCCCTCGTAGAAGAATTCCGCGGCCGGGAACGTCAGCACCCGGTTCTGCTCGGCGATGTAGAGGAAGCCGTCGCGCGAGAAGCAGACGCCGTTCGGGATCTTGAACTCGATCGACGGCGCGAATTCCTTCACCTCGTCGGCGACGCGGTCCTTGTCGCGATCGGTGACGGCCCAGACCTTGCTCTTGCGGGTGCCGACGAAGGTGACGATGCCCTGCGGCCCGACCGCCATGTGGCGCGCGTCCGGCACGATCGCATAAAGGTCGATCTTGAAGCCGCGCGGCAGCTTGACGCGCGCGAGGTTGCGCTTGATGGCGGCGGCTTTGGCGCCGCCCTGCGGCACGGTCGGAATCTCCGCCGCCGTGGTGGTGTGGCGGAAGCCGGACAGCTTTTCCAGGTTGTTGACCGGCGGCTGTTGCGCCGGCTGCGCCGTCAGGGGCGCCGACCAGCCGAGTGCGAGCGCAGAAAGGGCGGCCGTTGATGCCGCAGCGAGAGCCAAGGCCTTCATCGTCTCCTCCATGTGCTGAGCTTTGTTTTGCTCGAAAGCTTAGCGCATCGCCTTGACGGTTGAAGCAGAATCTTTTTGCCCGCCAAAAGGGCGGCGCGGCGGCCGGTCAGGAGACGTGCCGCACCAGCATCAGCCCGGCCATCAGCGCCGCGATCGACAGCACCACGGACGCCAGCACGTAGAGCGCGGCGAGACCCGGCTGATGGCGCTCCCACAACAGCACCGCATCGAGCGAGAACGCCGAAAAGGTCGTGTAGCCGCCCAAAATGCCGGTGGTGAGAAATAGCCGGAGGTGCTGCGAGGCCTCGCCGCGAAAGGCGAAATAGCCGGCCAGCAGACCCATCAGCAGCGACCCCACGATGTTGACCGTCAGGGTGCCGAACGGAAACCCGATCCCGAGCAGGCGCGCGCTCAGCAGGTTGGTTCCGTGCCGCAACGCGGCGCCGATCCCGCCACCCAGGAACACCAGCAGATAAGCCGTCATCACCGCCCACTCACTGCAGCGTCTCCAGCAGCCGCTGCATCAGCCGCAGCCGCGGCTCGATCGAGGAGATCAGCGCATGCTCCCAGTGCGTATGGGCGCCTTCGCCGTCGATCCCGAGCCCGTCGAGGGTCGGCACCCCGAGCGCCGCGGTGAAGTTGCCGTCGCTGCCGCCGCCCGTCATCTCGGTGTCTGTCAGACCGATCCCAATCTCGCGCGCCACTCTGGCGGCATGCGCGAGCAGGGCGGCGATGGCCGGCGACTTCTCGAATGGCGGTCGGTTCATCCCGCCGGTGACCGCGAGCCTCACGTCCGCATCGACCGCCGTCAGTCCGAGGATGCGCGCTTCCATGGCCTTGCCGGTCTCGGCATCGCGCACCCGCAGGTCCACCGAGATGCGGCCGTGCTCCGGGATCACGTTCGGTGCCGTGCCGCCGGAGATCATGCCGACCGTGGTGGTGATGCCGCGCCCGTAATCGGTCATCGCCTCGATCGCGAGCACCTGGTGGGCGAGTTCCTTGATGGCGCTGCGGCCCTTCTCGTGGCGCGCTCCGGAATGGGACGGGACGCCGGTCGCGGTCACTTCGAACCGCCCGACTCCCTTGCGAGCAGTCACCGCCTTGCCGCCGTCGCGCGCCGGCTCGGTGACCAGCACGTAGCGCGCGCGCGCGGCCTCCGCCTCGATCACTGCCCGCGAGGTGGGGCTGCCGACCTCCTCGTCCGGGGTGAACAGGAAGGTGATCGGCAGCTTGGCGGAGCCGGCGCGCACCACCCGCCGCATCGCGTCCATGGCCAAATAAGCGCCGCCCTTCATGTCGTAGATGCCGGGGCCGTACAGCTGGTCTCCGTCGCGGCGGATCGGCAGCGGACCGGC
>DASWSO010000271.1:0-3321 GCA_036402635.1 Xanthobacteraceae bacterium | reverse complement strand
TTTCACCACCAGCGACACCGGCGCGAAGTCGGCGACCGGATCGTAGGGCAGCTTCGGATAGATGAAGAGGTTGGTCGACTGGAACTCGCCGGCGAGATAGAGCGTGTATCCGTCCGGCGCTGAACGCGCCGCCGCCTCCGAGGCGATGTTGCCGCCGGCCCCGCCGCGGTTCTCGACCACCAATTGCTGGCCCCACATCTCGCCTAGTCGGCCGCCGACCAGCCGCGCGATCGTGTCGGCGCCGCCGCCCGCCGGATACGGCACGATCAGCCGAATGGGCCGGTTCGGCCAGCTGTCCTGCCCGAAGGCGCGCCCGATGAGCGCGGGTGCGCCGAGCGAAGTGGCCGAAGCGGCGATGAAAGTGCGGCGTGTGAGCATGGCTGTGTTTTCCCCCGGTACTGCCGATGTCCAAGGGAGCCTAGCGCGGACACGGCGGCAGGCGAAAGCGCCATGCTGTGCGGCCAGATGACCAGCCGCGCGCCGTTATTCGGCCGGCTGCGGCTGAGGAATGCGGGTCCCGATCGCGATCGGTGCATGGACGACAGTATCCTTCGGTCGCCAGATGTTGACGATGCCGAAGCGCTCCGGATGCGCCCGGTATTGCCGCCCGATCGCCTGCAGGGTGCGGAAGCGCGTCTCGTGCTCCTCGGCGTCGACCCGCGGACAATGCTCCGGCAGGTTCAGCAGCGCGTCTTCCCACATCACCATGGCGCGCAGGTGCCGGGCGCGCCGGTTGTTGAGCTTCTCGAAGGTGAGCGCGATGACGAAGCGGTATTCGTGCATCGGCCGCCCGAGCGCCAGATCGATGGCGTGGTCGTTGGCGCACTTTTCGCTGACGAGGCTGATCAGCGGCCCGTACACGGCTTTGTAATCGTCCTCGCGCAGCAGCCGCACGCGCCGGCGGCGGCCGTTCTCCACGATCGCGGCGCTGGCGAAGAGATGTGCGAAGGCTTCGCCGCAGCGCCCGCACAGTTGGCCGAACCAGCTCTTCGGCCGTGGGGCCGCCTGCGGAAACAGCAGCACCGGGTTCTCGGCCGTGGTGCGCTTGGTGGCGCGGCGGATCAGCTGCACCCGGTAGGCATTCGGCCAGACGAGCCAGATTTTTCGGTCAGCCACCAGGGTGTCGAACTTCAGCTCGCCGTCGGCGATCATGTTGAGGGTGACGTTGATGATGTTGCGGTCGTCGCCGCGCAGGTGGAAGAACCAACCCGTCACGTAGCGGCCCATCAGCGTTAACCCGGCGCTGCCGGCTCCGCCCAACGAGCGGACCAGCGCGGCCGTGAACACCGCGCCGAGGTAGACGGCGAGCACGCCGAGGCCGAACAGCAATCCGTCGAGAATCTGCCCGGCATTCTGGGCGAGGTAGTTGCGCATCCGACGGACTATGCCGGCGCGGCCTGCGTCGCGCCAGCCGCCGTGGCGGCGCGATTTAGCCAATGCTGCAACCTGCTGGACAACGGGCGGGATATTGCCGATGGTTCGGCCCGCCATAGCCCTGATCCAAAACAAGGGCGAACAACGCTGGAATTCCCGATGCCATTTGCCCGGGCCTCCGAGGCTCTCTCCCGCTTCACCGTGCTCGATCTCACCCGCGTGCGCGCTGGCCCGACCTGCGTGCGCCAGCTCGCCGACTGGGGCGCCAACGTCATCAAGATCGAAATGCCGGACGACGGCGGCGAGCCGCTCGGCGGCCCGCGCGAGAACTCAGATTTCCAGAACCTGCACCGCAACAAGCGCAGCATCACGCTGAACCTGAAGGCGGAGCAGGGGGTGGCCGCGCTCCGGCGCATGGTCGCGAAGGCCGACGTGGTGGTGGAGAACTACCGTCCGGACGTGAAGGACCGTCTCGGCATCGATTATGAGACGCTGCGGCAGGTCAATCCGCGGCTTGTCTATGCGAGCATTTCCGGCTTTGGCCAGGACGGGCCGTACCGCTCGCGGCCGGGCTTCGACCAGATCGCGCAAGGCATGGGCGGCCTGATGTCGATCACCGGCCTGCCCGGACAGGGCCCGGTGCGTGTCGGCATCCCGGTTGCGGACCTGTGCGCCGGGCTGTTCGGCGCCATGGGCATCCTGACCGCACTGCTGGAGCGCGAGCAGTCCGGCGAAGGGCAGTGGGTCCAGACCTCGCTGCTGCAGGCGCAGATCTTCATGCTGGATTTCCAGGCGGCGCGCTGGTTGATCGGCCACGAGGTGCCGAAGCAGGCCGGCAACAACCATCCGACCAGCATTCCGACCGGCGTCTATACGACTGCCGACGGCCATATCAACGTCGCCACCACCGGCGGCCGAATTTGGGAGCGTTTCTGTCAGGCGCTCGATTCCACCGATCTGGTCGAACACCCGGACTACAAGAACAACCAGCTGCGTTCTAAGAACCGCGACGTGCTCAATGCCGAGCTGAACCGGCGCTTCGTCAAGCGCACCAGCGCCGAATGGATCGATCGCCTCAATGAGGCGGGCGTGCCGTGCGGGCCGATCTATTCGATCGACGAGGTTTTCGCCGATCCGCAGGTGCAGCACCTCGGCATCGCGCAGGACGTGCCCAAGCAAGACGGCGGCGCGCTCGCGATGGTCGGGCAGCCGTTCACGATGTCGCGCACCCCGAGCCGGATGGCGGCGCCGCCGCCCGCGATGGGCGAGCATACGGACGAAGTGATGGCCGAATTCGGCTTCACCCCGGCTGAAGTCGCCGAATACCGCAAGACAAAGGTGATCTGATGCAGGAAGCGGTTCAACGTTCCGAGTTCGCGGCCGCTCCCGCGGCCGACAAGATGCTGTCGCGCAAGGAAGGCGGCGTCGGCTTCATCACGTTCAACAATCCGGCCCGGCACAATGCCGTGTCGCTGGAGATGTGGGACACCACCGCCAACATGCTGGAGGCGTTCGCGGCCGACGACGAGGTACGTGTCGTCGTGCTCACCGGCGCCGGCGGCAAAGCCTTCGTATCCGGGGCCGACATCTCGAAGTTCGAGAATGAGCGCGCCACCGTGGAGGCGCAGACGCGCTACAACGCGGTGGTGGAGCGGCTTTACGGCGGCATCCACGACTTTTCGAAGCCGATTATCGCGATGATCCGCGGCTACTGCATCGGCGGCGGGCTCGGCCTCGCGGTGTCCTGCGACATGCGCATCTGCACCGAGGAATCGCGCTTCGCGCTGCCGGCCGCCAAGCTTGGGCTCGGCTACGGCTATCCGGGCATCAAGCGCTTCGTCGATCTGGTTGGGCCGGCCTTCGCCAAGGAGATCTTCTTCACCGCCAAGCAATTCGGCGCGCGCGAGGCTTACGATATGGGTCTCGTCAACCGCGTGGTGCCGGACG
>DASWSO010000270.1:0-2993 GCA_036402635.1 Xanthobacteraceae bacterium | reverse complement strand
CGTAGTCCTTGTCGCGATCGGTGATGCAGCCGTTCCAGCTGTTGTGATTGGCCGGCAGCGACCCGCCCTGCCCCACATTCACCCAAGCGCTTCCGTCCCAGCACCAGCCGTTCCAGCAGAAGCTGCCGCCACCGCCGGGGTTGGCGGCGTCCCACGCGGTCCAGTCGATCCAGGTGGCGGTCTTGTTGCTGGTGCCGACATTGACGTCCTTGGAGAACGGCACGATCGAGACCTGCACGTCGCCGGGGTTCTTTGCCGCCGCCTGCAGGATGCCGAGCAGCTGATTGGTGGCGGTCTTGAGCGCGGCGATCTTGCCGTCGGAGTTCATTGAGCCGGTATTGTCGAGCGCCAGCGCCACCCGCAGCTTGGTCGAACCCCAGGTCACCGTGGCATTGGACTTGATGTCCATCTTGTCCAGGCCGATCAGCTTCATGAAATCCGCCTTCATGGAAGCCGAGCCGGTGATGGTGATGGTGGTCGGGTTGGCCGAGTAGGTGGCGGTGACCTTGACGTTCTCCGCCTCCGGCCGGTTGAGCTGGGCGGTGACGTACTGCAAGGCCTTGGTGTCGATCTGGGAGGTGGTCAGGCCGCCCGCCTCCTTCGACAGCATCAGCGCCGCTGAATCGAGCGCGACCTGCATCTGGGTGCGGAGCGAGGAGGCGCGGCTGTAGTCGATCGCCGCGCCGACCATGGCGATCACCGGCACCACCGCCAGCGCAAACATCGGAGCGACGTTGCCCCTGGCGTCATTGACGAACCTGCGAAGCCACATGGAAGCACCTACAATTCGACCGATTGATGCAAAATGTGACAGAGACCGATTGCTTAAAGGCTCCGAGAATCGTTCAAACTTTATCGACCCGCCGCGCCGGCCCCGGCGAGGTCCGCCGCTCCCGCACGCGGCGCATGGCGGATGCCGACTGGCACGAAGCCCGGTCGATGACTATTATGAGGACTGTTCCAGAAGGTAGCGTTAACGGAACGGCCCCCGCCGGGCCGTCGCCACCAGCCTTCTTAGCCGACGCAGTGCAGATACGAGCGCCCGCCGACCACGATGCCCGAAAAGACCGACTCGCCCGACCCGATCAGGCCGCGGCTGGCAGAGGATGAGCGGCGCCGCCGCGGTGACCCCGGGTCGCCGGGCACGGCGATCATCACCAAGACCAAGCCGCAGACCAAGAAGCCGAACCTCTACCGGGTGCTGCTGCTCAATGACGACTACACGCCGATGGAATTCGTCGTGCACGTGCTGGAGCGGTTCTTCAACAAGGACCGGGAGACCGCCACCCGCATCATGCTGCACGTGCATCAGAACGGCGTCGGCGAATGCGGGGTCTTCACCTACGAGGTGGCGGAGACCAAGGTGACGCAGGTGATGGACTTCGCCCGCAAACACCAGCATCCTCTGCAATGCGTGATGGAAAAGAAGTAGACTGCCTGACGCAACGAGAAGAGAAGAGAAGCGCTAACTGATGCCGACGTTTTCCCGCAGTCTCGAACAATCGCTGCACCGCGCCCTGGCGCTCGCCAATGAGCGCCATCACGAATACGCGACGCTCGAGCACCTGCTGCTCGCCCTGGTCGACGATCAGGACGCTGCCGCCGTCATGCGCGCCTGCAATGTCGACGTCGAGAAGCTGCGGCGCAACCTCACCGCCTATGTGGAATCCGAGCTCGATAACCTGATCATCGACGGCGGCGACGATTCCAAGCCGACCGCCGGCTTCCAGCGGGTGATCCAGCGCGCCGTGATCCACGTGCAGTCCTCCGGCCGCGAGGAGGTCACCGGCGCCAACGTGCTGGTGGCGATCTTCGCCGAGCGCGAGAGCCATGCCGCCTATTTCCTGCAAGAGCAGGACATGACCCGCTACGACGCCGTCAACTACATCAGCCACGGCATCGCCAAGCGCGCCGGCATGTCGGAATCGCGCCCCGTTCGCGGGGTCGACGAGGAGACCGAGGCGAAGGGCGGCGACGACGCCAAGAAGAAGGGCGACGCGCTCGACGCCTACTGCATCAACCTCAACAAGAAGGCGCGCGACGGCAAGATCGACCCGCTGATCGGCCGCGACGCCGAGATCAGCCGCACCATCCAGGTGCTGTGCCGCCGCCAGAAGAACAACCCGCTGTTCGTCGGCGATCCCGGCGTCGGCAAGACCGCGATCGCCGAAGGGCTCGCCCGCCGCATCGTCAATGCGGAAGTCCCTGAAGTGCTCAAGGACTCGACCGTGTTCGCGCTCGACATGGGCACCCTGTTGGCCGGCACCCGCTACCGTGGCGACTTCGAGGAGCGGCTCAAGCAGGTGATCAAGGAGCTGGAAGCCTATCCCGGCGCCATCATGTTCATCGACGAGATCCACACCGTGATCGGCGCTGGCGCCACCTCCGGCGGCGCCATGGATGCGTCGAACCTGCTGAAGCCGGCGCTCGCCTCCGGCACGGTGCGCTGCATCGGCTCGACCACCTACAAGGAATACCGGCAGTACTTCGAGAAGGACCGCGCGCTGGTGCGCCGGTTCCAGAAGATCGACGTCAACGAGCCGACCATTCCCGACGCCATCGAGATCATGAAGGGCCTGAAGCCCTACTTCGAGGACTACCACCGGCTCAAATACACCAACGAGGCGATCAAGGCCGCGGTGGAGCTCTCGGCGCGCTACATCCACGACCGCAAGCTGCCCGACAAGGCGATCGACGTGATCGACGAATCCGGCGCCGCGCAGATGCTGCTGCCGGAGAACCGGCGCAAGAAGACGATCGGCATCAAGGAGATCGAGACCACCATCGCCACCATGGCGCGGATCCCGCCAAAGACCGTGTCGAAGGACGATGCCGAGGTGCTGCAGCACCTGGAGTCGACGCTCAAGCGCGTGGTGTACGGGCAGGACAAGGCGATCGAGGCGCTCTCGGCCTCGATCAAGCTCGCCCGCGCCGGCTTGCGCGAGCCGGAGAAGCCGATCGGCTGCTACCTGTTCTCAGGCCCGACCGGCGTC
>DASWSO010000269.1:0-3255 GCA_036402635.1 Xanthobacteraceae bacterium | reverse complement strand
CGCCGCCCGGCTGCGCCGCGCGCGTGATCGATCGCACGGTGTGGCCGCAGACCGGCGCGATCGCGCTGGTGCGCAGCGCCGATGCTTTCCGGGAAACCGTGGCGCACCCGCGTGGCTACGATCGCCCGTGGGCCCGCGCTCCCGCCGAGGCGGGCAGCGACACGGCCGGTTCCCCGCCAGCCGGACGCACCCCGCCGCGCGACGCCCCGCCGCGCGAAGAGGACTTGCGGCCGGAGGATTAAGCTGGGAGCGGGTCAGTAGCGCCGAAACAGGCCGACCAGCTTACCCTGGATGCGCACCCGGTTGGGCGGCAGGATGCGGACCTCGTGGCTGCTGTTGGCCGGCTCCAGCGCGATCGAGGCGCCGCGGCGGCGGAAGCGCTTGAGGGTCGCCTCCTCGTCATCGATCAGCGCCACCACGATATCGCCGGTGTCGGCACCGTCGCCCTTGCGGATCAGCACCGTATCGCCGTCCAGGATGCCGGCATCCATCATCGAATCGCCGCGCACCTCGAGGGCGAAATGGTCGCCGGTGCTGAGCAGGTCCGGCGGCACGTTGATGATGGAACTGCGGGTCTGGATCGCCTCGATCGGCGTGCCGGCCGCGATGCGACCCATCACCGGCACCGCGACCGGGCGGCCGCCATCATCCTCGGACGAGGCGCGGACGCGGCCGAGCGCGCCTTCGATCACGCTGGGCGTGAAGCCGCGGGCGCGGCCGCCGCCCTGCGAAGCGATTTCAGGCATCCGCACCACTTCGATGGCGCGGGCGCGATTGGGCAGGCGCCGGATGAATCCGCGCTCCTCCAAGGCCGTAATCAGCCGATGGATGCCTGATTTGGAGCGCAGGTCGAGCGCGTCCTTCATCTCATCGAAGGAGGGGGGCACGCCCGCCTCCTTGAGCCGCTCGTTGATGAACCGCAGGAGTTCAAGCTGTTTGCGGGTCAGCATGTCTTAAGGTCTCCCCCGAATGGCCTAGCGGCTCGCCCATTACTCGAAAACAAATCATGAACGGACACTATATGTTCCGTTCTTGTTCCGCAACCCATTAATTTCAGGTGAAGAAGCCGGCAAGGCCGATAAGGCAGGGCTTAAGACTGACGCTGGTTTAAAGCGATAGCCGCACGATCGTGCAGGGATCGCCGCGTTTTGCCGGCGGTTCGTGGGCGCGGCGAATCACCAGGCAATCGGCTGCCGCGAGCGCCGACATCATCGAGCTGTCCTGCACCGAGAGCGGAGTCGCAACGCATCGGCCGTCGCGCGATTCGAGCCGGCTGCGCAGGTAGTCCTCGCGCTCGTCATTCGCCGCAAGGTCGCATCCGAGCACGGCGGACTCGGTCGGCAGGTCAATGTCGGTGCGGCCGGACAGCTGCCGGATCAGCGGCACCAGGAACAGCAGCGCGCAGACATAGGTGGAGACCGGATTGCCCGGCATGCCGAGCACGCGCATGTCGCCGAGGCGGCCGAACATCAACGGCTTGCCGGGTCGCATCGCGATGCGCCAGAACGCGAGCGACAGGCCTTCGGCGGCGAGCGCCGGCTGCACCAGATCGTAGTCACCGACGGAGGCGCCGCCACTGGTCACCAGGATGTCGGCGTCCCAGGTGCGGGCGCGACGGATGGCGGCGACGGTGTCTTCCAGCCGGTCCGGAGCGATACCGAAATCAGCCGCCTGCGCCCCTTCGGCGCGCGCCAGCGCGGCGAGGGCAAGGCCGTTCGAAGAGACCACCTGGCCGGGCCCAAGCTCCGCACCGGCCGGCCGGAGTTCGTCGCCGGTGGAGAAGATCGCGACCCGCGGCCGCCGATGCACCGGCACTACGGCATGGTTCATGGCGGCCGCAAGTGCGGCATCGCGCACCGTGAGCAGCCGTCCGCGCGCCAGCCGGCCGTCGCCTTGCTTGAAGTCGAGCCCCGCCGGCCGCACGAAGCGACCGGACCGCTCCGCCTGCTGCACGACCACGGCGTCGCCGTCGCGGCGAACGTTCTCCTGGATGACGATGGTGTCGGCACCGGCGGGCAGCACGCCGCCGGTGAGGATGCGCACCGTCTCGCCCGGATGCACTTCGCCATCGAACACCGAACCGGCGGCAGATTCGCCGATCAGCTCCAGCGTCACCGGCACAGCCGCGACATCGGAAGCGCGTACGGCGTAGCCATCCATGGCGGAGACCGCGGCCGGAGGCTGGGTGCGCCGCGCCGCCAGATCCGAGGCCAGAACGCGACCGTGTGCAGCCGCCACCGGGATGTATTCGGCCGGCAGCGGCACGGCGCCGTCGAGCACGCGCGCAAGCGCCTCCGCGACCGGCATCAGCGCCACGGCCTATTCCTCCGCCCGATAGGTACCGGACTTGCCGCCGCGCTTCTCGATGAGCCGAATACCGTCGATGCGCATCCCACGCTCCACGGCCTTCACCATGTCGTAGATGGTGAGGCACGCGACCGACACGGCGGTGAGCGCTTCCATCTCGACCCCGGTCTGCCCCGAGACCTTCACGGTCGCCCGCACGCGCACGCCGGGGAGCGCGGCATCCGGCTCGACCTCGAGTTCGATCTTGGTCAGCAGCAGCGGATGGCAGAGTGGGATCAGCTCGTGGGTGCGCTTCGCCGCCATGATGCCGGCGATGCGGGCGGCGCCGAGCACGTCACCCTTCTTGGCATTGCCCTCTTGCACGATCGCGAGCGTCGCCGCCGACATCAGCACACGGCCTTCGGCGATTGCTACGCGCTCGGTCGCGGCCTTCTCGCCGACGTCGACCATATGCGCCGCCCCGCCGCGGCCTATATGGGTCAGCGTCGGTGCGCGGCCCATGCCGGCTACTCGGCCGCAGTAGCGCGGACTGCGGACGCATTGCCGAGCAGCCCGCGCGTGGCGGCCTCGACGTCGCTCTGCCGCATCAGGCTTTCGCCGACCAGGAACGTGCGGATCCCGACTGCGGCGAGCCGGGTCAGGTCGGAGCGCGCGAAGATGCCGCTTTCGCCGACAATGACGCGATCGGCCGGGACCGTCGGGGCCAGTCGCTCGCTGGTGGCGAGCGTCGTCTCGAAGGTGTGCAGATCGCGGTTGTTGATGCCGATCAGCCGCGACTTGAGCTTCAGCGCGCGGTCCAGCTCGGCGTCGTTGTGCACTTCCAGCAGGACATCCATACCGAGCGCGAAGGCCGCGTTCTCGAGTGCGCGCGCGGTCGCGTCATCCACCGCCCCGACGATGATGAGGATGCAGTCGGCGCCCCAGGCGCGCGCCTCGACGACCTGGTAG
>DASWSO010000268.1:0-2468 GCA_036402635.1 Xanthobacteraceae bacterium | reverse complement strand
AGGCCGGGGACGTGGAGTGATGCGCACGCGCTCCCCATGACGCGTCATGCCCGGACTTGATCCGGGCTTCATGCAAAATCGCTTGATGGATCGCCGGGTCAAGCCCCGCAACGACGAAACGGAGATCAGGCGCCGTGCTTCAGCTTTTCCGCCATGCGCGGCGCAAAGTAGGTGAGCACGCCGTCGGCGCCGGCGCGCTTGAACGCGGTGAGGCTCTCGATCATCGCCTTCTCGCCGTCGAGCCAGCCGTTCTGCGCCGCCGCCATGATCATCGCGTATTCGCCGGAGACTTGATACGCGAAGGTCGGCATGCCGAATGCGTCCTTCACGCGCCGCACGATGTCGAGATAGGGCAGGCCGGGCTTCACCATCACCATGTCGGCGCCTTCGGCGATATCGAGCTCGACCTCGCGCAGCGCCTCGTCGGAATTTCCCGGATCCATCTGGTAGGTGCGCTTGTCGCCGGTCAGCGTTCCCGAGGAGCCGACCGCGTCGCGGAACGGGCCGTAGAACGCCGACGCATACTTGGCCGCGTAGGCCATGATCTGCACGTCGAGATAGCCGGCATCGTCGAGCGCGGCACGGATCGCGCCGACGCGGCCGTCCATCATGTCGGACGGCGCGATGATGTCGCAACCGGCTTCCGCCTGCACCAGCGCCTGGCGCACCAGCACGGCGACGGTCTCGTCGTTGACGATGACGCCGTCGCGCAGCAGGCCGTCGTGCCCATGGCTGGTGTAAGGGTCGAGCGCGACGTCGCAAAGAATGCCGATCTCCGGCACGGCCTTTTTTATGGCGCGCACGGCGCGGCAGACGAGGTTGTCGGGATTGAGCGCCTCGGTGCCGTCGGGATCACGCAGGTCGCGGTCGGTATAGGGAAACACCGCCAGGCAGGGGATCGACAGCGCCGCCGCACGTTCCGCCTCGCGCACCGCCTCGTCGACCGAAAGCCGGTCGACGCCCGGCATGGAGGCGACCGGCGTGCGCGTGGCTTCGCCGTCGGCGATGAACAGCGGCCAGATCAGGTCGTCGGTGGTGAGGACGTTCTCGCGCACCATCCGCCGCGCCCACTCGGCGCGCCGGTTGCGGCGCGGGCGGGTGACCAGGTCGAGCCGCTCGGCGCTGTGCGCCGGTGCCTCGGCCGGCACCAGCCGGGTGCGGTGCTCGAGCGGGCGGCCGAATTTGATCGCCATGGGACGCGCTCACCTTGGTCATTGCCGGCCTTGGCGCGGCAATCCATTCTCTGCCCGCAAATCTTTGAGTTGAGATGGACGCCGGGGTCAAGCCCGGGCTGGAGAAAGTATGGATTTCGAACTGGCCGAAGAGCAGCGCGCGTTCCAGGAGACGGCGCGCACCTTCGCGCGCGACCAGATGATGCCGCATGCCCGGGACTGGGACGAAGGCTCGGTGTTCCCGGTCGACGCCTTGCGCCAGGCGGCGGCGCTCGGCTTCGGCGGCATCTACGTGCAGGAGGACGTCGGCGGCTCGGCGCTGACCCGGCTCGACGCCGCGATCATCTTCGAGGAGCTGGCGCAGGGCTGCACCTCGACCGCCGCCTACATCTCGATCCACAACATGTCGGCCTGGATGATCGATGCGTTCGGCAACGACCAGCAGCGCCGGCGCTTCCTGCCCGACCTGTGCAGTATGCAGCGCTTCGCGAGCTACTGCCTGACCGAGCCGGAGTCCGGATCGGATGCGGCCAGCCTGCGGACGCGGGCGCGGCGCGACGGCGACCATTACGTGCTCGACGGCACCAAGGCGTTCATTTCCGGCGGCGGCGTTTCCGACGTCTACGTCTGCATGGTGCGCACCGGCGAGGACGGCCCGCGCGGCATCTCCTGCATCGTGGTGGAAAAGGGCACCCCGGGCCTCTCGTTCGGTGCGCAGGAGAAGAAGCTCGGCTGGAAATCGCAGCCGACCGCCATGGTCATGTTCGAGAACTGCCGCGTTCCGGTTGAAAACCGCATCGGAACCGAGGGGCAGGGGTTCCGCATCGCCATGGCCGGGCTCGACGGCGGCCGGCTGAATATCGGCGCCTGCTCGCTCGGGGGTGCGCAGTTCTGCCTCGACCGCACCATCGCCTATATGCGCGAGCGCAAGCAGTTCGGCACCCGGCTGGCCGACTTCCAGGCGCTGCGCTTCCGCATCGCCGACTACGGCAGCGAGCTGGAAGCCGCGCGGCTGCTGCTCTGGCGCGCCGCGGTGGCGGTCGGGGCCAAGCAGCCGGCGGCCACCCGGCTCGCCGCCATGGCCAAGCGCATCGCCACCGACGCCGGCTTCGAGATCGTCAACGGCTGCCTCCAGCTGCATGGCGGCTACGGCTATCTGCGCGACCACCCGATCGAGCGCGTGCTGCGCGACGTGCGCGTGCACCAGATCCTGGAAGGCACCAACGAGGTGATGCGGGTGATCATCAGCCGCGATATGCTGGAGAACTGAGCCTGGTCGGGTGATGAGGACGGCGA
>DASWSO010000267.1:0-4626 GCA_036402635.1 Xanthobacteraceae bacterium | reverse complement strand
ATCAGCGGCCATTCCGTGATCGTGGCGATGCGCGCGACCACCGGCCGGCGCAGCTTGAGCAACACCGGGCGCGCCCTGATGCTCCGGAACGTCAACGAGGCCGACGGCATGGACGTGCACCTCCGGCGGGACGGCAAAGGCCCCCATATCGGACACGGCAAAGTCCGATCGACCGAGCCTCTCAGGCAAACCGAGCGCTGTAAACGAGTTCGTCGGTATACTTTTGCGGGAGGCCAGGCAGAATGCGAGTGAAGGCGCCACCTCGGTCGCGTGGTCGCCCCAGCTGCGCCTGCGCCCTGAGATCGCGAGCACCGTGAACGCTGCCGCGAGGTGCCGCGACTAACAGGCAGCGAAGGCGAGCTTGGCCGCTAAGCTCGGCGCGGAGCGGTCAATTGATGACGGATGTCACCCCGGCCCAATCGGCGCTGATCGTGCAATTCGCGAGCGGTCGCATGGGCCAGCAGGTCGGCGACGGGGAGTGCTTCGCGCTCGCCGACCAGGCTCTGCGCTCGGCTCCGGCCCGCAGCGCCGCCAACTACGGCGCCATCACGGCTACGGCCGATTACCGCTGGGGCCGCCTGATACAGCGCACCGACGCCAGGGCGGGCGATATCATCCAGTTCCGGAACTTCACGTTCGTGGAGACGACCACCACGCGGGTGACGCAGGCCGACGGCAGCTTCACCCAGAATACCCAGGTGCGGAACGGAAGCCGCGGCCAGCCCAATCACACCGCCATGGTGGCGGAGGTCGGAGCCGACGGCGCCATCACGGTCTATGAGCAAAACGTCGCCGGAAACCGCACGGTCCATAGCAATCGGGTGTTCTGCGCCGCGCTGCCGGCGACCACGCAGACGACGACCGAAAGCGGCGTCACCACGATGGTGACGCGTTCGGTCGCGGTGCACGGTGCCGTGCGCTTCTATCGTCCCGAACAGTAGTGTCGGGACCGGGGCGTTAGTTCAGCTTGGTCCGGAGTTCGCGGATGCCCTGCTCCAGCAGGTTCTCGGCGACCGGGCCCTTTGCGGTCTGCGACAGGATCTCGCCCGCAGCCGCCACTGCCGCTTCCGCCGCCGCCGAACGCACGTCGGCGAGCGCCTGCGCTTCGGCCTGCGCGATCTTCGTCTCCGCCATCTTGGTGCGGCGGGCGACGAACTCGTCCATCTTGGTCTTGGCCTCGGCGGCGTAGCGCTCCGCCTCGGCGCGCGCGTTCTCGAGCATCGCAGCGGCCTCGCGTTCGGCCTCCTGCTGCTTGGCCTTGAACTGCGCCACCAGCGCCATCGCCTCTTCTTTCAGGCGGCGCGCTTCGTCGAGCTCCGCCTGGATCTTGTGACGCCGGCTGTCCAGTACTTCCAGCAGCTTCTTGTGCACGCCCATGTAGCCGAGCAGCAGCAGGAACAGGACGGTCGCGACCGCGACCCAGAATTCGGCTTCGAACACGGGCCAGTCCTCCTTCAGCGCTTGAGCGCGTGATCGACCGCCTGCGCCACCGCCGGAGCGGGAGGTGCGGTGCCGATCAGCCGCTCGACGATGGCGGCGGCGGCCTCGACGGCGACGTCGCGCACGTTTGCCATGGCGCTCGCCTTGGTGGCGGCGATCTGCCGCTCCGCCGCGGCCAGCTTGACGTTGAGCTCGGCTTCCAGCGCCTTGCGCTTCTGCTCCGCCTCCGCCATCAGCCGGTCGCGGGTTTCCGTCGCGATCGTCTGCGCGCGGTTGCGGGCGTCGGCGAGCGCCTTCTCATGCGCCGCGGCGGCTGCTTCCGACTGCTCGCGGGCCCGCTGCGCTTCCGCCAGATCGCTGTCGATGCGCGCGCGGCGCGCCTGCAGGATCTCGCCGACGCGCGGCAAAGCCACCCGCGCCATCAGCAGGTAGAGCACGACGAAGGCGATCGCCAGCCAGATCAGCTGCGACGCGAACGTCTCGCGCATGAACGGAGGGAAGGGGCCAGGCCCATGCCCTCCGGGTGCGGTCGTACCGGTGGTCGTAGTAGCCATCAATGGCTCCGCGATCTGGCCGTCAACGCGTCGGCGGCGTTGCCGCCGCCGCGAATGCGGCTCAACGCGATCAGAGTGCGAACAGCAGTAGCAGCGCGATCAACAGCGAAAAGATGCCGAGCGCTTCTGTCACCGCAAACCCGAAGATCAGGTTGCCGAACTGGCCCTGGGCGGCCGACGGATTGCGCAGCGCGGCGGCCAGGTAATGGCCGAAGATGGCGCCCACGCCGACGCCGGCTCCGCCCATGCCGATGCAGGCAATACCGGCACCGATGTACTTCGCGGCCACTGGATCCATGTGAAGAACTCCTTCGAGGTTGAGAGCGTCGAGAAAGGCCGTCAGTGGCCGGGGTGAATGGCGTCTTTAAGGTAGATGCAGGTGAGGATCGCGAACACGTAGGCCTGCAGGAAGGCCACCAGCAGCTCGAGCGCGGTGAGCGCGACCGTCAGCCCGAGCGGCATCAGCGCGCCGATCCAGCCGGGCAGGCCGAAGGCGCCCAGCATCACGATGAAGCCGGCGAAGACCTTCAGCGTGATGTGCCCGGCCAGCATGTTGGCGAACAGACGCACGCTATGTGAGATCGGCCGCGACACGAACGACATCACCTCGATCAGCACGATCAGCGGCAGGATGTAGATCGGAATTCCGCTCGGCACGAACAGCTTGAAGAAGCGCAGGCCGTTATGCATCAGCCCGTAGATGATGACGGTGAAGAACACCAAGAGCGCGAGCGACGCCGTGACGATGATGTGGCTCGTCACCGTGAACCCGTACGGGATCATGCCGATCAGGTTCATGAACAGGATGAACATGAAGAGCGTGAACACGAACGGGAAGAACCGCATCCCGTCGGATCCCGCGGTGCTGCGTATCATGTCGGCGACGAACTCGTAGGAGAGTTCCGCCATCGACTGCATGCGACCCGGCACCAGCGCGCGCTTGGCGGTCGCGCCGATCATCAGCAGCGAGATGCCGGCCACCGCGATCGCCATGAACAGCGTCGAATTGGTGATCGCGATCTCGTGCCCGGCGATAGTTCCGAGCTTGGTATATGTGGTGATCTGAAATTGGTGGATCGGGTCGGCCATCTCAGAACTTCAATCCCTGGGCGTTAAGCCGAATGATCTCTTACGCGGCCGCCGGGGCCATCGAACGAACCCGCCCCGCTGCTTTAGATCTGCCGCGGCGGTATCACGCCTGCCGACCGCATGACGGTGAAGACACCGCCCGCAAATCCGAGCAACAAGAACACGATAAAGCCCCACGGCGAGGTGCCGAGCAGGCGATCGAGCATCCAGCCAATCCCCGTCCCGACGATCACGCCCCCGATCAGTTCGGCGGAGAGCCGGAGCGCACGAGCAAGCCCCGACGGGTCGGAGCGGCCTTGCGCACCGGACTCGCTCGGCGATTGCCGGGCCGGAACTGTGCGGTCCAGCCGGTCGCCGAGATGCCGGAGCCTCGCGGAGAGAGCAGCCTCTTCGGCCGACGTGGCGCTACGGTTGTCGTCACCGCGTGTGCCGTCGGCCATGCTCTCGACACCCGCAAATGAAGGAAACCAGAAAGCGTTTCCGCCGCCCTTCAGGCCGCGCGGACCATACTGACGAGGGTATGCGGTGTCAAGGAATTGGGCTCTCGCCTAAACACCTGCAACCATTGACAATTCCGCCGCTGTGCAATTTGTCGCGTCGGCGTTGCGCGGGTCGCGAGAGTTCCCACGCGGCTCAGTTCGACAGCGAGCCGCGCGGTGCTATCGTGATCGCCTCGCTGATCCTCTCGTCCGCAGAGTGCCTCCATGTCCAAGCAGGTCGACTACTATTTCTCGCTCGTCTCGCCGTGGGCCTATATGGGCCATGTCCCGTTCATGCACATCGTCAAGCGCCACGGCCTGCAGGTCACCTACAAGCCGGTGCCGCTGGGCAAGGTGTTCGCCGAGACCGGTGGCCTGCCGCTGCCGAAGCGGGCGCCGTCGCGCCAGCGCTATCGGATCCTCGAAATGCAGCGTTGGCGCGAGAAGCGCGGCCTCAACTTCAAGATCCGGCCGAAGAACTGGCCGTTCGACGGAAGTCTCGCCGATGGCTTTGTGATCGCCGCCGCGCAGGCCGGCCACGACCCCGATGAGTTTCTGCGGCGCGCCTTCGCGGCAGTATGGGAAGACGAGGTGACGCTCGCCGACGAGCCGACGCTCGCGCGCATCGGCAAGGAGGCCGGGCTGCCGGCGGAGCAGTTGATCGAAGCCGCCAAAGGCGAGGGCGTTCGCGCCACCTACGAGCAGAACTACCAGGATGCGGTCGCGGCCGACGCGGTCGGTTCGCCGGTTTACGTGCGCGACGGCGAGGCGTTCTGGGGCCAGGACCGGCTCGACCTGTTCGAGGATGCGGTGAAATCCGGACGCGCCGGCTATCGCTCCGACGCGGCCTGACCGCCCGGAGGCGCCGCCATGACCGACCTCGCCGACCTCTATCCCGGGTTCGAATCCCGCTGGATCGGCACGTCGATTGGCCGGTTGTTCGCCCGCTCCGGCGGCAGCGGGCCGCCGCTGTTGCTGCTGCACGGCTACGCGCAGACCAACGTGATGTGGCATCGCGTGGTACCGGCGCTTGCCGAGCATTTCACCGTCGTCGTGCCCGATCT
>DASWSO010000266.1:0-2899 GCA_036402635.1 Xanthobacteraceae bacterium | reverse complement strand
CATGACCGACCAGCTCCGCCGCGCCGCCGACCATTACGCCGACGCCAGCGGCAAGCTGGTGCACGGGCTGCTACGGCACCTGCAGGACGAGGAGGATCTGATCATCCCGCTGATCCTCCACCGCGGCGAGGCCAAGCTCGGCATCGGCTAAGCGATGGCGTCTGAAGCCACTTCGGTCCGGTGTGATGCCCGGCGCCGCCGGCGCATCCAGTAAACGCAGCCATGCATGAGTCGAGACGACAGTTCGCTGCGGTTGATCGCGGCCGCCCGATGTCGCACAGCTAGCCGCACCGGAACACCGCGCGAGCGTAGCCGATGAGCTGGATCGACCAACGTCCCGACGACGCGATGGCCGGCGCCTTCGAGGCGTTCGGGCCGGAGCCGGTGAAGACCGTCGACCAGGCGCTGTTTCGCGAGGCGATGGCGCGGATGGGCGCTGCCGTGCACGTCGTCACCACCGCCGGGCCGGCCGGCCGCACCGGATTCACCGCCACCGCCGTCTGCTCGGTCTCCGACCACCCGCCGACGCTGCTCGTTTGCCTCAACCGGCGCAGCCGCGCGACCCCGATCGTGCGCGAGAACGGGGTGTTCTGCGTCAACACGCTGGGCGCCGACGCCGAGCCGCTGGCCGATGTTTTCGCCGGGCGCACCGGCGCGGTGTTGGAGGAGCGCTTCAAGGCCGGCGACTGGATGAGCCTGGCCACCGGCGCGCCGGTGCTGCGTTCCGCCGTGGTCGCGTTCGACTGCCGCATCCTGGAGGTGCGCACGGTCGCGACCCACAATGTGTTGTTCGCCGCCGTCGAGGCGATCCACGAGGGCGAGCCGCGGCCGGCGCTGGTGTACCACGAGCGCGCCTACAAGAGCGTCTGAGCCGGAACGCCCGTTTCGGGGAAACGTTGTTCCGACGGGGCGGGCAACGGTGGAGACGCACCATGGCGGACCAGCGGGACAAGGGACAGAAGCACGGCCAGCAGACGCAGCAGCCGCAGCAGCAGCAGTCCGGCAACTTCGGCCAGAAGGAAGCCGACAAGCAGAAGCAGAGCGAAGCCGAGCTCAAGCAGATGGGCGAGGGCTCGCAGCAGAGCGGCAAGGGCTAGAGACCGGGGTCGGCGGTTGACCTGAACCGGACGTTCGCACGGCCGGCTTCCGCGGCCCTGCGGATTGGCTATGGTGGCAGGCATGGGGAGCGCGCCCGGCCTGCCACTTTTCCATCTCTACGGCGATCCGCCCGACGACCAGGCGTTCGACTTCATCCATGTCGAGACGATCGCGTCGCGCTCCTCGATCCACGATTGGACCATCCGGGCGCACCGCCACCGCAACCTCTTCCAGATCCTGCTGATCGAGCGCGGCGCCGGCGAGATGACGTTCGAGGCCGCCGTGATCCCGTTCGCGGCGCCGTCGGTGATCCTGGTCCCGCCGGTGGTGGCGCATGGCTTTCGCTTCCAGCCGGACGAGACCGACGGCTACGTGGTCAGCTTCACCGAGGACGTGGTGGCGGCGCTCGGCGAGCGCTCCGGCGAGGCCTTGGCGCGGCTGCAAGGCTCGTCCGAGCAGCCGGTGCTTCCGCTCAGCGGCAGCGAGGAGGCGGGCCGGCTCGCCGCGCTATGCCGCGACCTGCACGACGAAGGCTTCCTGGCGCGCGACGGCCATCGGCTGGCGATGCGCGCATTGCTGGCGCTGCTCGCGATCGAGGCGGTGCGGCTGGCGGCAAGCCGCGCCCGCAGCGGCGCCGTGACGCTGCGCCCGGCCGATCCGACGGTGGAGCGCCTGCGCGCGCTGCTCGAGGAGCATTTCCGCCGCCACCGCATGATCGGATTCTATGCAGGCAGGCTGGCGATGACGCCGGACCGCCTCAACGACCACGTCAAGCGCGCGATCGGCGTCACCGCCGGCCACCTGATCCGCCAGCGCGTGCTCACCGAGGCGAAGCGCCAGCTGGTGTTTACCGCCGAGCCGATCCAGGAGATCGCGTTCGCGCTGGCGTTCTCCGACCACTCGCACTTCACCCGCTTCTTCCGCAAGCAGACCGGGATGACGCCGCACGACTTTCGCGCCGGCCGCGGCGGATAGGGGCGGTTGCGATCGTTGCGGTGTTGCGCGCTAATGCTCCCAAGGATCGAACGCGTCGGATTCCTTGGCCTCGACCTTGGCGGTGTCGCGGATGAACTTGTCGATCGCGGCGATCGGCTTCTTGTCCGGATTGGCCTGGCAGAACTCCGCCACGAGCTTGATGATCACCGGCTCCTCGACGGTGTTGAGATCGACGTAGTCGGTGTACTCGCCAAGCAGGTAGACGTTGGCGGCGCTGATGTAGCCCTGCACCCAGTAGAACAGCAGCGCATTCGGCAGGTGGTCGAGGCCGGCGTCCGGCTTGAGGTCCTTGCTGAGCGTGGCGCAGCTGGCGATGCCGATGCCCTTGTTGACCAGCGGTTGCGAGCGGCTCTCCGGCGTGGCGGCGAGCAGCGCCAGCGCGGCGGCGAGCATGAGGCGGGTGAGATGATGTTGCATCGTATGTCCTTGTTCTTGAGCGAGGCTCAGGGGGCGCGGTCCAGTTCCTGGATGATCTCGGCGGCGAGCTTGAACGCATGATTGGCGGCCGGAATGCCGCAATAGACCGCCTGCTGCAGCACGATCTCCTTGATGTCGTCGGCGCTGAGGGCGCCCTCAGCGAGCGCCGCGCGCACATGCAGGCGGAACTCGTCCCATTTGTCGAGCGCCATCAGCGTGCCGATCACCAGCACGCGGCGGGTGCGCTCGTCGAAATGCGGACGGGTCCAGATCTCGCCCCAGGCGTAGCGGGTGATCAGGTCCTGGAACTCGGCCGTCAGCGGCGTCTTGCCGGCGGTGGCGCGGTCCACCCACGCCGCGCCGAGCACGCTGCGCCGTTTCGCCATGC
>DASWSO010000265.1:0-2211 GCA_036402635.1 Xanthobacteraceae bacterium | reverse complement strand
GTACAATTTCCAGAAGCGGCACGCGCCGCTGCGCCGCACGGTCTCGATCGAGGAGGTCGGCGGGGCCGCTTTGTATCTATTGTCCGACCTCTCCACGGCAGTCACCGGCGAGGTGCATTTCGTCGATTCCGGCTACAACATCATCTCGATGCCGCATCCGGCCGCGCTGCGTACCGTGGACGAGGCGCAGAGCGCCGAAGAGCAGACGCCCGACGCTGCGCAGTAGCGTCTCCCCTCGCCTCCCGCTCTCGAATGTGCTGCTGCTGCCCTGCCCCGGCAAATCGCTGGGCACCGCAGGCGCGCGACCCGTCTTGCATTCCACGGCTTAATGACATAAAGATATCTTTATGTCTGACGCGAGCGGCCTGAGCTTCGAGACCTTGAACGCCGTCCTGCGTGCCACGGCCGAGCCGACGCGGCTGCGCATCCTCGCGCTGCTGGCGGAAGCCGAGCTGACCGTCACCGACCTCACCGACATCCTGCGGCAGTCGCAGCCGCGCATCTCGCGCCACCTCAAGATGCTCACTGACGCCGGGCTTGTGGAGCGTTTCCGCGAGGGCAGCTGGGCCTTCTTCCGTCTGCCGGAGGGCACTGCCGGGGCCGACTTGGTGCGCGGCGTGGTGGCGCGGCTCGATGCCGCCGACGAGGTCGCCGCCAAGGACCGCGAGCGGCTCGTCGCGGTCCGCAGCGGCCGCGCCGCGGTCGCGCAGGCCTATTTCCGCGCCCATGCGAGCGACTGGGACACCCTGCGCAAGCTGCATGCCGCCGATACGGCGGTTGAGGCGGCGATCGCCGACGCATTATCGGAGCGGCCGATCCGCTCGCTGCTGGACCTGGGCACCGGCACCGGGCGCATCCTCGAATTGTTCGGCCGTCGGCTCGATCGCGGGCTCGGCATCGACATGTCGCTCGCCATGTTGTCGATCGCCCGCGCCCGGCTGGAGCGCGCGGGCCTGCGCCAATGCACGGTGCGGCAGGGCGACATCTACGACCTGCCGGTACCGAAGGATTCCTTCGATGCCGTGGTGGTGCACCAGGTGCTGCACTTCCTCGACGACGGCGCCGGTGCGATCCGCGAGGCCGCCCGCGTGCTGCAGCCAGGCGGCCGGCTGCTGGTGGTCGACTTCGCGCCGCACGATCTCGAATTCCTGCGTGAGCAGCATGCGCACCGTCGGCTCGGCTTTCCGCCCGACACGGTGGCGCAATGGATGAGCGCCGCCGGTCTCGACGTCATCACGCAGCGCAACGTCGAGCCGGAACCCGGGTCCGACGGAAAGATCGCCGTGTCGCTCTGGCTCGCGCGCGATCCGCGCATCGCGGTCGCCGAGCCGGTGCGCCCGCACACTCGCGAGGTCGCCTGATGGCCGGCGCCGGGGAACGGGCGAGCCGCTTCGTCGGGGGCACCCGGGATATCCGGGTGTCGTTCGAATTCTTTCCGCCGAAAACGGCGGAGATGGAACAGACGCTGTGGGAGGCGATCGGCCGGCTGGCGCCGCTGTCGCCCTCGTTCGTGTCGGTCACCTACGGCGCCGGCGGCTCCACGCGCGAGCGCACCCACGCCACCGTCAAGCGCGTGCTCGCCGAGACGAACCTCACGCCGGCTGCGCATCTCACCTGCGTCGCCGCCCGCTGCGACGAGGTCGACGATGTGATCCGCAGCTACTGGGACGCCGGCGTGCGTCACATCGTGGCGCTGCGCGGCGACCCGACCGAAGGGGTCGGCGTGCCGTACCGGCCGCATCCGGGCGGCTACGACAATGCGGCCGGCCTGGTGGCCGGCATCAAGCGCATCGCCGATTTCGAAGTCTCGGTGTCGGCCTATCCGGAGCGGCACCCCGACAGCGCCAGTGACGACGCCGATATCGACATGCTGAAGGCGAAGGTCGATGCCGGAGCGAGCCGCGCCATCACGCAGTTCTTTTTCGAGAACGATTGCTATCTGCGCTACCTTGAGCGCGTGCGCGCGCGCGGCATCGATATCCCGGTGGTGCCCGGCCTCCTGCCGGTTCAGAACTTCAAGCAGGCGCGGAACTTCGCCACCCGTGCCGGCGCCACCGTGCCGGGCTGGCTGGCCGATCGCTTCGAGGGGCTGGATGATGATCCGGCAACCCGCAAGCTGATCGCCGCGGCAGTTGCGGCCGAGCAGGTGCTCGACCTGGTCGACCACGGCGTCACGGACTTTCATTTCTACACGATGAATCGCGCCGATCT
>DASWSO010000264.1:0-4440 GCA_036402635.1 Xanthobacteraceae bacterium | reverse complement strand
ACGATCTGCGACCACAGCTTGAGCTCGGTGTCGATCAGCTTGGCGAAATCGTCCGGCGTGCCGCCGCCCGGCTCGTAGGCGGTGTCCTTCAGCCGCGCGATCACGTCCGGCCGCGCGTTGCAGCGGTTGATCTCGTCGTTGAGCGCCGCGACGATATTTTTGGGCGTGCCCTTCGGCCCCATCAGGCCGAGCCACAGCAACAGCTCGAAGCCGTCGAAGCCCTGCTCCTTGAAGGTCGGCACGTCCGGCGCGGCGGCGGCGCGCTTGGTTCCGGTCACCGCGATCTGCCGCACCTTGCCGGCCTGCACGGCGCCGAGCGAATTGCCGATGGTGTCGACGGTGAACTGCAGCTGGCCGGTGGAGACGCCCAGCACCTGCGCGGGGGCGCCGGTGAACGGGATGTGCTGCGCGTCGATGCCGGCGCGCTTGCGCAACAGCTCGGTCACCAGGTGGCCGCCGGTACCGATGCCGATGGAGCCGAAGTTGAGCTTGCCGGCATTGGCCTTGGCGTAGGCGACCAGCTCCGGCACCGTCTTCACCGGCAGCTCGGCATTCACGATCAGGCAGAACGGATAGGTGATGAACAGCCCGATCGGCTCGAAGTCCTTCTGCACGTCGAAGGCTTTGCGCGAGGCCACCAGCGGCGCCAGGATGACGTGGCTGTTGGCGGGCGCGAGCAGCGTGTAGCCGTCGGGCGCGGCGCGCCCCACGAACGCGCTGCCGATCGCGCCGGAGGCGCCCGGCTGGTTCTCGTGCACGAAGCCCTGGCCGAACGCCTTCTGGAAATGATCCTCGAAGGTGCGGACGTTCTCGGCCGGGCCGCCGGCGCCGGACGGGACGATCACCTTGACCGGCCGCGCCGGCCAGCCGTCGACGCTGCGCTGCGCGAAGGCCGGCGCGGCGATGCCGGCGAGACCCGCGGCGGCGGTGGTGGCGGCGAGGAAATGACGTCGTGTGAACATGCGTGTCTCTTTGATTGGGCGCCCGTGAGAGCGCCGATAGCAGAGCGATCGAGCCCTCGCATACAGCATAAACCGCATGGCGGCGCTGCGCGACTTGGAAGCAGCGCAACCGCTGATGGCGGGGACGCCGTCGTTGCGTAGGGCGCGGGCGCGGGACGCGCATGCGCGAACCGAGGTTCCAGTGCGGCTCGCATGCCGCTATAAGCACCGCTCGCCCCAGCCGGAGGATCCGATGAACGTCAGCGTCAGCGTGCAGCCGAAATACATGCAGATCGATTGGGACGTGCCGATCCGGATGGACGACGGCCTGGTGCTGCGTGCCGACGTCTACCGGCCGAAGAAGGAAGGCAAGTTCCCGGTCCTGATCAGCTACGGGCCGTACGGCAAGGGTTTGCACTTCGAGGACGGCTACAAGACCGCCTGGGACATCATGGCGCGCGACTATCCGGACACGGTCGCCAACACCAGCAACATCTACCAGAACTGGGAAACGCTCGATCCCGAGAAGTGGGTGCCGCAGGACTACATCTGCGTGCGCGTCGACAGCCGCGGCGCCGGCCGCTCGCCGGGCGTGATCGACCACCACTCGATGCGCGAGACCAAGGACTTTTACGAGTGCATCGAATGGGCCGGGGTGCAGCCCTGGAGCAACGGCAAGGTCGGGCTCGCCGGCATCTCCTATTACGCCACCAACCAGTGGCGCGTCGCCGGCCTGCAGCCGCCGCACCTCGCCGCCATCTGCGTGTGGGAAGGCTATGCGGACCGCTACCGCGATTCCACCCACCACGGCGGCATCGTCTCCACCTTCCAGAAGCACTGGCAGGGCATGCAGGTGAAGACCGTGCAGCACGGGGTCGGCGAGCGCGGCAAGAAGAGCCGCGTCACCGGCGAGCTGGTGTGCGGCCCGGAGACGCTGGCCGAGGATGAGCTCGCCAAGAACATCACGCCGCTGTGGGACGAGATCATCGGGCATGAGCTCGACGACGAGTACTACAAGGTACGTTCCGCCTATTGGGACAAGGTGAAGGTGCCGATGCTCACCTGCGGCAACTGGGGCGGCAACGGCCTGCACCTGCGCGGCAACGTCGAGGGGTTCGTGCGCGCGGCTTCCGAGCAGAAATGGCTGGAGATGCACGGCGGCTCGCACTGGGCGATCTTCTACACCGATTACGCCAACGACCTGCAGAAGCGCTTCTTCGACTATTTCCTCAAGGATCAGAAGAACGGCTGGGACAAGCAGCCGCGCGTGCAGCTCAACATCCGGCATCCCGGCGAGAAGTTCGTCATCCGCCACGAGAGCGAGTGGCCGATCGCGCGCACGCAGTGGACCAAGCTGCACCCGCAAGCCGACGGCAAGACGCTCGGCCGCGAACCGGCGAAGCAGGCCGGCAAGCTCGAGTTCGCCGCGCTCGGCGACGGCATCACGTTCTCCTCGGAGCCGATGCCGGCCGATACCGAGATCACCGGCCCGCTGGCGGCGAAGCTGTGGGTGTCGTCCTCGACCACCGACGCCGACCTCTTTCTGGTGTTCCGCGTGTTCGACCCCGCCGGCAAGGAGGTCACTTTCCAGGGCGCGCTCGATCCGCACACGCCGGTGGCGCAGGGCTGGCTGCGCGCCTCGCGCCGCAAGCTCGACCCGAAAGTGTCGACGCCGTACCGGCCCTATCACACCCACGACCAGAAGCAGCCGCTCAAGCCGGGCGAGCCGGTGGAACTCGACATCGAGATCTGGCCGACCTGCATCGTGGTACCGAAGGGCCACCGCATCGCACTCACGGTGCGCGGCAAGGACTACGAGTGGGAAGGCCCGGCGGAGCGGCTCTCCAACATGAAGAACCCGATGCGAGGCTGCGGCCCGTTCGTGCACGACGAGCCGCTCGACCGGCCCGAGACGGTGTTCGGCGGCACCACCACGCTGCATTTCGGCTCCGATAAGCAGCCGTACGTCATGGTGCCGGTGATTCCGCCGAAGCAGTAGGGCGCTTCGGACGAAACTTTTGCGCTCGCCACTGCGGGCGAGCGCTGTTGGCGCGAGACCCGGAATCCATACTCCGTATCGGTGGTTATGGATTCCGGCTCGTTACGAAAACAGCTTTTTCTGCGCTTCCGCGGCCGCCTCTTCCATTGTCATGAACACGGCGCCGGCGGCGGTGAGCTTCTCCACCAGATCCTCCAGCGCCAGCATGCGGTAGCCGCGCCCGATCACGTACGGGTGCATGGTGTAGGTGGGGATGCCCCAGTCGGTGCTCTTCTCCATGTAGACGAACTCGTCGTGCCAGTTCTGCATGACGGCGCGCGCCGATTGCAGCCCCGGCAAAATGCCGTTGGGCGTGCGCAGGTACTCGAAGTGCGGATGGTCGTCGAGCGACCAGCTGATCGGGATCTCGATCAGCGCGGTCTCCTCGCCGTTGCGGTACGGATCGCCGAGCCGCACGTGGTCGCCGCGCCGGGCGCGGTAGGGGATGTAGTCGGCGCCCATCAGGCTCGAATCGTAGACGAAGCCGTGCGCCGCCAGGAGGTCGATGGTGTGCGCGCTCAGGTCCCATGACGGCGAGCGGTAGCCGCGCGCCTTGCGCCCGGTGAGCCGCGCGATCGCGTCGTTGGCGCGCACGAGGTCGGCTTCCTCGTCCTCGCGCTTCTGGTCGGCGGGCGGGATGTGCGCCCAGCTGTGCGCGCCGATCTCATGACCGCCGGCGACCACCGCCTCGCAGGCGGCCGGATGGCTCTCGATGGTGAAGCCGGGCGTGAACCAGGTCGCGCGGATGCCGCGCGACTTCAGGAACTCGAGGATGCGGCGCGCGCCGATCAGGCCGAACTCGCCGCGCGACAGCGGCGTCGGCGTGGTCATGCCGCGCGCGATGAAGCCGGATTGCGTGTCGAAGTCGTAGGTGAGGCAGACGATATGGCGCGGCACGATGTTTCCCTTTCCAACAAAGACTTTCGTCATGGCCGGCTTGTCCCGGCCCTCCACGTCCTGCTCACGAGCGGCAAGGAGACGTGGCTGCCCGGCACAAGGCCGCGCATGACAGCCAGTTTACGATCTCATGCGCCAGGACCTAACAGGCGTTGATCTCCGCCAGCAATGCATCGCCGATGGCAAGACCGTCCGCCGCCGCCTTGCGGCGCGCGGCGAGCCGGCGCGTTCCGGGCAGGCGCGCGCCCGGCTGCTGCTCGATCGAGGCCGCCAGCACGGCGAAGCGCGCGAGCGCGGCGTCGCCGAACGCGCCAGGATCGATCGCGATGATGAGCTGGCCGGTGCCGGGGGCTGAGCCTTCCGCGTCCAGGAACGACGACGCTTCGGCGGCGTAGTTCGCGCCGGTCAGCCCCGCCGCCAGCAGTTCGACCATCAGCGCAAGCGCGGTGCCCTTGGCGTCGCCGAGCGGCACCATGGTGCCGGCGAGCGCCGCGGTCGGATCGGTGGTCGGTCGGCCATCGGCATCCAGCGCCCAGCCCTCCGGGATTTGTTCGCCGCGCTGCC
>DASWSO010000263.1:0-6128 GCA_036402635.1 Xanthobacteraceae bacterium | reverse complement strand
GCGCCGGCCATGTCGGCGCGCAGCACGATCTCGCTCTGCTGCATCTCGAAGGCCAGCAGGTGCCGCAGGATTTCGCGCGCGCTGCCGAACTGCTGAAGGCGGCCGCCGACGCCGGCAACCCGGACGCGCAATACGCGCTCGCGACCCTCTACAAGGAAGGGCGCGGGGTGGCGCGCGATCCCGCCAAGGCGGCGCAGCTGATGGCCGCCGCGGCCCGCAGCGGCCATCAGGACGCCGAGCTTGAATATGCCATCGCGCTGTTCAACGGCACCGGCGTTCCCAAGGACGAAGCCGCCGCCGCCGCGCTGCTGCAGAAGGGCGCCAACCGCGGCAGCCCGGTGGCGCAGAACCGGCTGGCGCGGCTGCTCGCCACCGGACGCGGCCTGAAGGCCGACCCGGTGGAAGCCGCCAAGTGGCACATCATCGCGCGCACGCGCGGCGAATCCGATCTCTGGCTGGAAGGCTTCCTGCAGCAGCTGACGCCGGAACAGCGGCAGGCCGGCGAGAAATCCGCCGAGGCCTGGCTCAAGAGCTCGCAGAGTCTCCTGTCGCCCCGCTCTTGACGGCGCTTGACGCAGGCGGGCACAAGCCTCGCTCCCGCCAGCGCCGCCCTCGCGTGACAGAGCGCTCGGCCGTTTCGCCAGCACCCGCTCAGACCGGGAGATCCGAAGGCTCCGATGCTCCGTTCCGCGCTACTCAACGTCATGGTGCAGGCCGCGCTCAAGGCCGGCCGCTCGCTCAAGCGCGATTTCGGCGAGGTCGAGCGGTTGCAGGTCTCGGTCAAGGGTCCGGCGAATTTCGCCTCGGCTGCCGATCACCGCTCCGAGCAGATCCTGCGCACCGAGCTCGCCAAGGCGCGGCCAAAGTTCGGCTTCGTCGGCGAGGAGGGCGGCCGCCACGAGGGCGGTGACGCCAGCCACACCTGGATCGTCGATCCGCTCGACGGCACCACCAACTTCCTGCACGGCATCCCGCAATTCTGCATCTCGGTCGCGCTCCAGCGCGAAGACACGATCGTGGCCGGCGTGATCTACAATCCCATCCTGGAGGAGCTGTTCACCGCCGAGCGCGGCAAGGGCGCGGTGTTCAACGACCGCCGCATCCGGGTGGCGGCGCGCACGCAGCTCGCCGAGGCGGTGGTGGCCTGCGCGCTGCCGCATCTCGGCCGCGGCGGCTTCGAGCAGTTCCGCCGCGAGCTCGCGGCGGTGCAGCCGAAGGTGGCGGGCCTGCGCCGCTTCGGCGCCGCCGCGCTCGACTTGGCCTGGGTCGCGGCCGGCCGGCTCGACCTCTACTGGGAGCGCAGCCTGCAGCCCTGGGACGTCGCCGCCGGCCTGCTGATGGTGCGCGAAGCCGGCGGCTACGTCACCGATCCGGATGGGCGCGATACCGTGCTGCAGAGCGGCGACGTGGTCGCCGGCAACGAGGCGCTGCATCGCGAGCTGTTGAAGCTGCTGCAGGCCGCCAACGCGTGACCGGCTGACCCGTGATGGCCGCAGGCGCCGCACCTGTGCCATATTGGCCGGACTGTTAGCGGCGTGATTCCGGAAAGGTCGCCGGGCCTTGCGGATCACGCGTCAACGACGAGTTGGACGCGGGAACCCATGGCGCGCGATCTCGATCCGTTCAGACTGTCCTCGCCCCGCATCTTCCTGGTCCGGATGCTGGTGTTCCTGATCCTGGTCGGGCTCGTCTGCGTCGTTCTCTACCGGCAGATCTGGTCGGCGTTCTTCGCCAATCCGGGCCTCAACGCCCTCATCCTCAGCGTGCTGGTGATCGGCATCCTGCTGTCGTTCCGGCAGGTGATCCGGCTGTTTCGCGAGGTGAACTGGGTCAATAGTTTCCGGCTCGGCGATCCCGGCCTGGCGGTGGAGCGCCCGCCGGTGCTGCTGGCGCCGATGGCGGCGATCCTCGGCGAC
This sequence comes from Xanthobacteraceae bacterium, assembly GCA_036402635.1. Classification (GTDB taxonomy): domain Bacteria; phylum Pseudomonadota; class Alphaproteobacteria; order Rhizobiales; family Xanthobacteraceae; genus DASWSO01. The sequence continues at coordinate 4,212 of DASWSO010000263.1, read as the reverse complement.
CGCAAGGGGGCGATGTCGATCTCGACCCCGCTGATGCGCACGATCCTGGATTCGATCGCCACCCGCCTCGACGAGGCGCGCGACCTGTCGCGCTACATGGCCGGGCTGTTGATCTTCCTCGGCCTGCTCGGCACCTTCTGGGGATTGATCGAGACGGTCGGCTCGGTCGGCAAGTTCCTCGAGGGCCTGCGGGTCGGCGGCGATGCCGGCGCGGTGTTCGACTCGCTCAAGGAAGGGCTGGCGGCGCCGCTCAGCGGCATGGGGATCTCGTTTTCCGCCTCGCTGTTCGGTCTCGCCGGGTCGCTGATCCTCGGCTTTCTGGACCTGCAGACCAGCCAGGCGCAGAACCGCTTCTACACCGACCTGGAAGACTGGCTCGCCACCACGGTGCGGGATCTCGGCTCCGAGCCGGGCGAGGCGCCCACGGTTGCGAGCTCCATTCCCAACCAGGACCTGCGCCAGCTGCTCGAGCGCCTCAAGGAGGTCAGCGACGGCGCCTCCGGCCGCGCCGCGACGCAGGCGATGGCCAATCTGGCGGAAGCGATCCAGGGGCTGGTCGGCCACATGCGCGGCGAGCAGCAGCTGATCCGCGACTGGGTCAACGCGCAGGCCGAGCAGCAGACCGAGATCAAGCGGCTGCTGGAGCGGCTGGCGCGCGAGGACGCTCCGCGCATCGGCCGCGGCGGCATGTGAGGATCACCGTGCCGGCGCATCACGGCGAGGAGACTTAGGGCATGGCTTTGGTGCGCGGGCGCCGCGATCGCGGCATCGATTACTGGCCGGGCTTCGTCGACGCGCTGTCGACGCTGGTGCTCGGCGTCGTCTTCCTGCTGTCGATCTTCGTGGTCGTGCAGTTCTTCCTGTCGCAGGAGGTCACCGGCCGCGACACCGTGCTGGCGCGGCTCAACGCGCAGATCGCGCAATTGACCGACCTGCTGTCGCTGGAGAAATCCGGCAAGGGCACGCTGGAGGACAGCCTGTCGGCGCTGCGGGCGAACCTCGCGATGACCGAGAGCGAGCGCGACCGGCTCAAGAGCGAGGCGCAAGGCGCCGGCGGCGTCGCCACGGCGGCGCAGGGCCGCATCAACGCGCTCTCCGGCGAGCTGGAATCCGAGAAGCGCCTGACCGGGCGCGCGCTCAGCCAGGTCGAGCTGCTCAACCAGCAGATCGCGGCGCTGCGCCGGCAGCTCGCCGCGCTCGAAGACGCGCTCGACTCCTCCGAGAAGAAGGAGCGCGAATCGCAGGCGCGCGTCACCGAGCTCGGCCAGCGCCTCAACACCGCGCTGGCGCAGCGCGTGCAGGAATTGCAGCGCTACCGTTCGGAATTCTTCGGCCGCCTGCGCGCGCTGTTGGCCAACCGGCCGGAGATCCGCATCGTCGGCGACCGCTTCGTGTTCCAGTCGGAGGTGTTCTTCGACGCCGGCGCCGCCGCGCTGCGGCCGGAGGGACGCACCGAGCTCGACAAGCTCGCGGTCGCGCTGAGCGAGCTCGACCGCCAGATCCCGGCCGACATTCCCTGGGTGCTGCGGGTCGACGGCCACACCGACGCGCGCCCGATCGCGAGCCCGCAGTTCCCGTCGAACTGGGAGCTCTCGGCGGCGCGCGCGATCTCGGTGGTGCAGTACCTGATCGGCAAGGGCATCCCGCCGGCACGGCTGGTGGCCGCCGGCTTCGGCGAGTTCCAGCCGCTCGACGCCGGCTCCACCGACGAGGCCTACCGCCGCAACCGCCGCATCGAGCTGAAGCTGACGGAACGCTAGAGTCCGTATCGCGTCCACCAGCGGCCGGATCGCGCGAGCTGCGTCTGCGCTGGTGGCAATGTGTGCCGGACTTGATCCGGGCCGGCATCTGAGGCCAACTCCGCCGCAACCAAGGTGACGCACGGCGCCGCGCAAGAGCGTTCCGGAGGCCCATGACCTCGTTCGACTACATCATCGTCGGCGCCGGCAGCGCCGGCTGCGTGCTGGCGGCGCGCCTCACCGAATCCGGCCGCCACCGCGTGCTGCTGATCGAGGCCGGCGGGCACGACCGGCATCCCTGGATCCACATCCCGGTCGGCTACGGCAAGCTGTTCACCAATGCGCGCTTCAACTGGCTGTATATGAGCGAGCCGGAGCCGGAGCTGCATGGCCGCCAGATCATCCAGCCGCGCGGCAAGGTGTTGGGCGGCTCGAGCGCGATCAACGGGCTGATCTACATCCGCGGCCAGGCGCAGGACTTCGACCACTGGCGCCAGCTCGGCAATGTCGGCTGGAGCTTCGACGACGTGCTGCCCTACTTCCGCAAGGCGGAGGACCAGGAGCGCGGTGCCGACGACCTGCACGGCACCGGCGGCCCGCTGGCAGTGTCGGACCCGCGCGACCGCCACCCGCTCGGCGAGGCATTCCTGGCCGCCGCCGAGGCCGCCGGCCATACCCGCAATCCGGATTTCAACGGTGCCACCCAGGAAGGCTTCGGCTTCTACCAGACCACCACCCGCAACGGCCGCCGCTGCTCGACCGCGATCGGCTACCTCAAGCCGGCCCGTAAGCGGGCGAACCTGACGGTGGTCTCCGACGCGCACGCGACCCGCATCCTGTTCGAGGGCCGCCGCGCCGTCGGCGTCGAGTACCGCCAGGGCGGCGCGCTGCACACCGCCCGCGCCGGTGCCGAAGTGATCCTGGCGAGCGGCGCCATCAACTCGCCGCAACTGCTGCAGCTCTCCGGCGTCGGACCGGCGGAGCTTCTGCGCTCGTTCGGCATCGAGGTGGTCGCCGACATGCCGGGCGTCGGCGCCGACCTGCAGGACCACATCCAGGGCCGGCTCGCCTATCGCTGCAGCGAGCCGATCACCCTCAATGACGTGCTCGGCCGCATGCGCAACCGGATCGAGGCGGGTCTGCGCTACGGCCTCTTCCGCCGCGGCCTGCTGACCAGCGCCGCGCTCTGCGCCGGCGGCTTCTTCAAGGCCGATCCGAATTCCGCGACCCCCGACGTGCAGGGCAGCATCGCGCTGTTCAGCGGCGACACCATCGGCGGCACGCTGCATCCGTATTCCGGCTTCACCGGCATCCTGACGCTGCTGCGGCCGCAGAGCCGCGGCTTCGTGCGCATCAAGTCGCCGGATGCGGCGGCGCCGCCCGCGATCCAGCCGCGCTATCTCAGCGCCGCCAAGGATCGCGACACCATCGTCGCCGGCCTGCACGCGCTGCGCCGCATCTTCGAGGCCGGGCCGCTAAAGCGCTACGTGGTGCAGGAGGTCGAGCCCGGCCCGCAATGCCGCAGCGACGAGGAGATGCTCGAGCACGTGCGCCGGCGCGGCTCCACCGTGTACCATCCGACCAGCACCTGCCGCATGGGGTCCGACGCCAATGCGGTGGTGGATGCGCGGCTGCGCCTGCGCGGCTTCGCGGGGCTGCGGGTGGTGGACGCGTCGGTGATGCCCAGTGTGGTCTCGGGAAATACCAACGCCGCCACCATCATGATCGGCGAGAAGGGGGCCGACATGATCCTGCAGGATGCCGCTGCCGGCACCCGCGCCGCCGCCGCTTAGCGGCTATAGCGTCAGCATCAATCGTAGAATGCGGGCGCGACCTTCAGGCTGTCGCTCTGCGCTTTATCGTGGTTGATCCAGAGCTGCGCCTTTTCCTTTTCCATCAGCTCGGCGAGGCGTTGCATCGAGGCGAGCGTCTGGTCCTTGCTGGAGTTGTTTTGCGGCACGCCGCGGTTTTCCCAATTCGACTTGAAGTGCACGGCGTCGCCTGCCAGCAAGACCGCACCGGTTTTCGGCAGCTTTACCAGAAACGACTGGTGTCCCGGCGTATGGCCCGGCGTCGCGATCAGCGTCACGCTGCCATCGCCGAACACGTCGTGATCGCCCTCCAGCTTTTCGACCGGCGACGCTACCGCTTGCAGCGTGCGGCCGAAGGGCGTCGGCCAATCGTATTCCGCCTTCTGCACCAGCACGGTCGATTGCGGGAACATGCTGATGTTGCCGAGGTGGTCCGGATGGGTGTGCGAAATGCCGATGTATTTGATGTCCGCCGGTTTGACGCCGAGCTGATCGAGCTGGCCGGCCATTGTCTGCGTTCGGCGATAGCGCGTCATCCGCGGATTGGGGGGCGGCAGCCCGTCCGGCATCGCGGTCACCGCGTCGGCTACCCCGGTATCCAACAGCACCCAGCCCTGGGCATGTTTGATCAGGTAGCAGTTGACGGAGAATTCCATCGGCTG
>DASWSO010000262.1:0-9901 GCA_036402635.1 Xanthobacteraceae bacterium | reverse complement strand
CGGGGAACTCGACTTCGGCTTCGAGCTGATCGACCGGCAATCGACCGGCGAACTGGCGGCCTGCATCGCCGAGCCGATCCTGAGCTCCGGCGGGGTTTTGGAGCCGCCGCTCGGCTACATGCCGGCGCTCGCGGCAAAATGTCGCGAGCGCGGCATGATGCTGATCTTCGACGAGGCGCAGACCGGGCTGGCGCGCACCGGCGATCTCTTCGCCTGCGAGCGGGATCAGGTGGTGCCGGACTTCCTCACGCTCTCGAAGACCCTCGGCGCCGGCCTGCCGCTCGCCGCGGTGCTGACGACGCCGGAGATCGAGGAGGTCTGCCACGAGCGCGGCTTCCTGTTCTACACCACGCACGCGTCGGACCCGCTGCCGGCGGCCGTCGGCCTGAAGGTGCTGGAGATCGTCGTGCGCGACCGGCTCACCGAACGCGCGCGCCGCATGGGTGAGTACCTGCGCGCCGGACTGCAGGCGCTGCAGCAGCGCTACCAATGTATCGGCGACGTGCGCGGGCGCGGCCTCCTGGTCGGTCTCGACTTGGTGCAGGATCGCGCCACCCGCGCCCCGGCGCCGGAGCTCGCGCACCGGGTTGCCCGCACCTGCCTGGAACTCGGCATGATGACCAGCGTGGTGCGCGGCGGCTTCGGCATCTTCCGCATCGCGCCGCCGCTCACGATCACCAAGGACGAGGTCGACCTGGCGCTCGACATCTTCGACCGCGCGATCGCCAAGAGCTTGGGTTAATCCAACCCTCGCCGCCGGGCGGCGGCGGCTCGCCCGGCCAGGACGAAAATAAACACCAACCGTCAGGCGCTACATCTTCGCCTTGTCGGCCCAGCTCGGGGTCGGATACAGCACCTCGCAGGAGGCGAGCTCGAACGGATAGATCGTGCAGTACTTGCCCTTCTGCACCTGCATCAGGATCGGCCGCACCAGCTCGTTCTGCCCGGTCGCGTCGAACTTCACGCCGCGGTACGGCACGATCAGCTGATCGGCCGGGATGTTGGTCGCGACCAGCGCGGCGCGCAGCTTCTCGGGGTCGGTGGAGCCGGCGCGATTGAGCGCATCGAGCAGCGTCATGAAGCCGGTGAAGACGCGCGCCGGAACGTCGGAGAGATCGCGGCCGTTCGAGTGCTTCTTGAAGATCGCGTTGACCTTGCTGATGAGCGGGATGCGGCCTTCCAGGTCCGCATTATACGGCGACCGGGTGATCGCGCCCTCGGCGTCCTTGCCCATCGTGCTGACGAAGGTCGGGTCGGTGAAGCCGGCGTTCTGCGCGACGATGAGCTTCGGGTTGTAGTCCAGCTCCTTGGCGGTGCGGAACAGCAGGAACGTGTCGGACGTGTAGGACGACGGCAGCAGCACGTCGGCGTTCGCGGCCTTCAGGCGCTGCACCTCCGAGGTCAGCGACGTCGTCTGCGCCTTGTAGGTGATCTTCTCCAGGACCTTGATGCCGCCGTCCTTGGCGAGCTTCTCCTGCACCTTGGCGCTGTCGGTGCCGTAGGCGGTGTCCTCGTGGAAGATCGATACCGACTGGAATTTCTGTCCCGACTTGGCGCCAAAGTCCTTCAGGAAGTCGAACATCAGCTGCGAGAAGGTCTCGTCGGTCGGCGTGGTGCGGAAGAAATACTTCAGCCCGCGCTGCGTCAGCGCCGGCTGCGTGGATTCCGCATTGACGAACGGGATGCCGGCGCGCTCGGCGGCCTGGCTCGCGGCCGCCGTCACCGACGAGAAGTAGGCGCCGAACACGGCGTGCACCTTCTCCTGCGTGATCAGGCGCTCGGTCTCGCTCTGGCCCACCTCCGGCTTGCCCTGGTGGTCGACCACGACGACCGTGACCTTGGCTCCGCCAAGCCCCGGCAAACCTTTGTTCTTGGCAAGCGCCAGCGGCAGGTCGGCGCCCTCGTTGACGATCTCGAGCGCGGTCTTCACGGCCGCCACCGCGTCGATGCCGATTTGCGCCGTGGGTCCCGAGAGCGGATAGAGCACCCCGATCTTGACCTGTTGCTGGGCATTCGCTGATGCTGCGCCGACCAGCAGCGCGATAGACGCGAGCACGAAAAACCGCGGTTTCATAGCAGCGCTCCGGTATGGACTAGGCGTCGCGGCAGAGTGGAGCGTGTTTTGCAAGCGTTCGTCAATTGATTAGATGCCGCAAGAGTGCGCACCCCGGAATGTCCCAAGACCTCATTATCCAAGCCGTTATCAGCGGGCTGCTGATGGGCTTGATCTATGCCCTCGTTGCGGTCGGCCTGAGCCTAATCTTTGGGCTGATGGAGATCGTCAATTTCGCTCACGGCGAGTTTCTCATGCTCGCCATGTTCGCGACATTCTGGTTCTGGGCGCTTGGCGGCCTCGATCCGCTGCTGTCGCTGCCGCTGGTCGCGATCATGCTCGGCCTCGCCGGCGTCGTGGTTCACTTCGGCATCATCCGGCGGCTCTTGAAAGCGCCGATGCTGGCGCAGGTGTGCGGCACCTTCGGGCTGGCGGTGGCGCTGCGCGCCAGCGCGCAATTCCTCTGGACGCCGGATTTCCGCACCGTCACCAATCCGCTGATCGCCGGGCGGGTGCAGATCGGCCCGATCTTCATCGGCCAGCCGCAGCTCGTCGCCGGCTTCATCTGTCTGCTCTCGTTCGCCGCGCTGTGGCTGTTCGTCACCCGCACCGAAACCGGCCTCGGCCTGCAGGCGACCGCACAGGATCGCCAGGCCGCCGCCGTGATGGGCATTCCGACCGAGCGCATGTCGGCGCTCGGCTGGGCGATCGGGCTCGGCTGCGTCGGCGTCGCCGGCAGCATGCTGTCGACTTTCTATTACATCTTCCCGGAAGTCGGCGTGAACTTCGCGCTGCTGGCTTTCGTCGCGGTCGCGCTCGGCGGTTTCGGCAGCATCCTGGGCAGCCTGGTCGCCGGCGTGCTGATCGGTGTCGTCGAGTCGGTCGGCGGATTGCTGATCGATCCCTCGTACAAGACGCTGATCGTGTTCGGGCTCTATCTCGCGGTCGTGATCGTGCGCCCGCACGGCCTGTTCGGCAGGTTTTAAAAGATGTCCACCGAACGCGCGCGCCTGCTGGAAGCGGCACGAGCCGAGCGGCTGTGGCCGCGTCCGCCGCCTTGGGCGCTCGCCACCGGCGCCGCTCTCGCCGTGCTGCTGCTGGCCTTCCCGTTCGTGTTCACGTCGTCGTTCTCCCACCACATGATGATCCTCATTCTGCTCTACGCCCTGATGGCGCAGTCGTGGAACGTGGTGGCGGGATTTTCCGGGCAGATCAGCCTCGGCCACGCGATCTTCTTCGGCCTCGGCGCCTATTCGTCGACCGTGCTGTTCGCCAAGTACGGCATCACGCCCTGGGCCGGGCTGCTGGTCGGCATGCTGCTCTCGGCGCTCGCGGCTGTTGCCATCGGCGTGCCGACGCTGCGCCTGCGCGGCCACTATTTCGCGATCGCGACGCTGCTGATCGGCTCCAGCGTGCAGATCGTCTTCCAGCGCTGGGATTGGGTGGGCGCGGCCTCCGGCCTGTATGTGCCGATCGACCGCAGCGCGCCGTGGTTCTATCTGCAGTTCCACACCAGCAAGGTGCCGTACTACTACCTTGCGCTCGGGGCCGCCGCCGCCGGCTATCTGCTGGTCTGGAAGCTGCGCCGCAGCCGCTTCGGCTTCCGCCTGCAGGCGCTCCGCGACGAGCCGGATGCGGCCGCGAGCCTCGGCATCGCCATCGCCCGCCACAAGGTGCTGGCCTTCATGATCTCCGGCGCCATGATGTCGGTCGCCGGCACCTTCTACGGGCAATACGTGCTGGTGCTGGATCCGGAACGTCTGTTCTCCACCGAGCTGTCGATCCTGGTGCTGCTGATGACCGTGCTGGGCGGCAGCGGCACGCTGTGGGGGCCGGCGGTCGGCGCCGCCATCCTGGTGCCGCTGTCGGAATACAGCCGCATCTGGTTCGGCGGCACCGGCCGCACCATCGACCTGATCGTCTACGGCGTGTTGATCCTGCTGGTCTGCATGTGGCGCCCGAGCGGCATCCTCAGCCTGTTTGAGGAGCGCACGCGCCGCCGGGCGGGTGCCGCATGAGCCCGCTGCTCGAGGTCCAGGGGATCACCAAGCGCTACGGCGGGCTCACCGCCAATGCCGACATCAGCTTCGACGTGAACGAGGGCGAGATCCTCGGCATCATCGGCCCGAACGGCGCCGGCAAGTCGACGCTGTTCGATCTCATCACCGGTTTCCAGCCGCCGGACGCGGGCCGCGTCTTCTTCCGCGGCCAGGACATCACCGGCCTGCGGCCCGACCGCATCAGCCGGCTCGGCGTCGCCCGCACGTTCCAGAAGCTCAAGCCGTTCCCCGATCTCACCGTCACCGAGAACGTCATCGTCGGGGCGCTCGCCCGCACCGCCGACATGAAGCTCGCGCGCGACCAGGCGCTGGAATCGCTGGCGTTCGTGGACCTGTTGGAGAAGCGCAACAGCTTCGCGCGCGAGCTCTCCACCGGCCAGCGCAAGCGGCTCGAGCTGGCGCGCGGTCTCGCCATGGATCCGCGGTTGATCCTGATGGACGAAGTGACCGGCGGCGTGGATCAGCGCACCATCCCGGGCCTGGTCGAGCTGGTGCTGCAGCTCAAGCGCCGCGGTGTCACCATCGTCACCATCGAGCACAACATGCAGGTGATCATGCGGCTCGCCGATCGCATCCTGGCGCTGCACGCGGGGCGGCGCATCGCCTTCGGTCTGCCGGAGGAGGTGCGCCAGGACCCCGCGGTGGTCGACGCCTATCTCGGGACGGTTCCCGATGCTGCTTGACGTCAGGAATCTCGAAGTCGCCTACGGCGACTATCAGGTCGTCTGGGGCGTGTCGCTCAACGTCGCGGCCGGCGAGAGCGTGGCGCTGCTCGGCCCGAACGGCTCCGGCAAGAGCACCGTCGTCAACACCATCACCGGGCTGCTTGCCGCCAAGGCGGGCGACATCCGCTTCGAAGGCGCGAGCCTGCTGGAGCGTCCGACCCATGCGCGCGCCAGCCTCGGCATCGCCCACGTGCTGGAGCGCCGGCGCGTGTTTCCCGAACTGACCGTGCTGCAGAACCTGACGCTCGGCGCTTGGCACGCGTCCGCCCGCGCCGCCCGGCCCAAAACCATCGAGCGCGTCTTTTCGCTGTTTCCGCGCCTCAAGGAGCGCCGCAGCCAGCTCGCGCGCACGCTGTCGGGCGGCGAGCAGCAGATGCTGGCGCTCGGCCGCGGGCTGATGTCGCTGCCGCGGCTGCTGATGGTGGACGAGCCGTTCCTCGGGCTGGCGCCGCAGGTGGTCGAGCAGATGAAGGCGGTGTTCGAGACCCTCAAGACCGAGGGCATGGCGATCCTGTTCATCGAGCAGAACGTCCGGCTCGCGCTCTCCATGGCCGGCCGCGGCTACATCCTGGAGAGCGGCCGGCTGGCGGTCGAGGGACCGTCGAGCGCCCTCATCGACAGCCCCGAGGTGCGGCGCATCTTCCTCGGCGGGTAGCGGGCGCCAACAGCCGTTGGCGCCGGCCCCTTTCATGGCCTTTCCAAGTCATGATTTGATAGCGCGCATTTCAAGTCGGACTCTCAGGACACGATCGGGCGCCGAAGTTCTGCTTTGGCGGCCATCTCCGTTGGGATAAACAGCGGTCCGGCGGCACGCACGAGGTGCGCAAATGACGAAACTTTTGGAAGACGTGCTCGCACGCGGGCGGACCCTTTCGGATGATGACGGTACCGGAGCGGCGCCGGACCAGGGCTGGGAGCAGTACCAGCTTGGCGCGTTCGCGACCGACCGGGACGTGGCGGAGCTCTTCGCTCGTCACGGCGCATGAACATCTCCCATCGGCGCAGCGCCTTGTCATCCATTTCTACTGACCTGCGGCCGCAGACGTGACCACCACCCTGGCGCCTGGATTGGAACGCCGGCTGAAGGCGGAGGTCGGCGGCGACGTGCTGTTTCGCGCCTTCGACCGCGGCCGCTACGCCACCGACGCTTCGCACTACCAGGTGATGCCGCTCGGCGTGGTGGTCCCGCGCACCGTCGCGGAGGCCGAGCGCGCGGTGGCGCTGGCGCGTGCCGAGGGAGTGAGCGTGCTGGCGCGGGGAGGGGGCACGTCGCAGAGCGGGCAGGCGGTCAACCGCGCGCTGGTGGTCGACTGCTCCAAGCATCTCACCGGCATCGTCGAGCTGGATGTCGCCAACCGCCGCTGCGTGGTCGAGCCCGGCATCGTGCTCGACGATCTCAACCGCGCGCTCAAAGCCCACGGCCTCTGGTTCCCGGTCGACGTATCCACCGCCTCGCGCGCCACCATCGGCGGCATGGCCGGCAACAATTCGTGCGGCGGCCGCTCGCTGCGCTACGGCACCATGCGCGACAACGTGATCGCGATCGACGCGCTCCTGGCCGACGGCAGCAAGGCGCGGTTCGGCAGCGTGGCGCCGGATCTTTCGGAGCTGCCGGAAAATTCGCCGCTGCGGCCGCTGGCGCGCGACCTGCTCGGCATCGCGGCCCGTGAAGCCGGCGAGATCGAGGCGCGTTTTCCAAAAGTGCAGCGGCGGGTGGGCGGCTACAATCTCGACGCGCTCACGCCCGGCCGCAACGACGTCAACCTCGCGCACATCCTGGTCGGTTCCGAAGGCACGCTCGGCTTCTCGACGGCGATCGAGCTGAAGCTGTGGCCGGTGCTGGGCAAGCGCGCGCTCGGCGTCTGCCATTTCGGCCGCTTCTACGAGGCGATGCAGGCGGCGCAGCACATCGTGCGGCTCGGCCCGATCGCGGTCGAGCTGGTGGACGCCACCATGATCTCGCTGGCGCGCGAGATCGCGATGTTCCGCCCGACGCTGAACGCGTTCGTGCGCGGCGAGCCGGACGCGGTGCTGCTGGTCGAGTTCGATGAAGGCGCGCAAGAGAATGCGCTGCGCCTGCAGCGCCTGCACGAGCTGATGGGCGATCTCGGCTTCGGCTGGGACAAGCCGGGCGCGCAGTGGGGCGGGGTGGTCGACGTGCTCGACCCGGCGCTGCAGACCGCGATCGCGGACGTGCGCACCTCCGGCCTCAACATCATGATGTCGATGAAGGAGGAGGGGAAACCCGTCTCCTTCGTGGAGGACTGCGCGGTGCCGCTCGAGCACCTCGCCGCATACACCGCGCGCCTCACCGCCATCTTCGAGAAGCACGGCACCCGCGGCACCTGGTATGCGCATGCGTCGGTCGGCTGCCTGCACGTGCGGCCGATCCTCAACCTGCGGCTCGACAAGGACGTGAAAGCGATGCGCGCGATCGCCGAGGAGGCGTTCGCGATGGTGCGCGAGTACAAGGGCTCGCATTCCGGCGAGCATGGCGACGGGCTGGTACGGTCCGAATTCCACGAACCGATGTTTGGCACGCGCCTCATACGCGCCTTCGAGGCCGTGAAGGACCGCTTTGACCCGGACGGCCTGTTCAACCCCGGCCGCATCGTGCGCGCGCCGAAATTCGATGATCGCGAGAATTTCCGCTACGGCCCCGGCTATCGCGGCGAGCCGATGCGCACCGAGCTCGACTGGTCTGCCTACCCCGGCGCCGGCGGCGGTTTCCAGGGCGCGATCGAGATGTGCAACAACAACGGCGCCTGCCGCAAAGCGGCCGGGGGCGTCATGTGCCCGTCCTACCGGGTGACGCGCAACGAGCGCGACGTCACCCGCGGCCGCGCCAACAGCCTGCGGCTCGCCGTCACCGGCCAGCTTGGTCCGGACGCTCTCGCCTCCGACGAGATGGCGGAGACGCTGAAGCTCTGCGTCTCCTGCAAGGCGTGCCGGCGCGAATGCCCGACCGGCGTCGACATGGCCCGCATGAAGATCGAGGTGCAGGCGGCACGCGTGCAAAAGCACGGCCTGTCGCTGCACGACCGGCTGGTGGGTTTCCTGCCGCACTACGCCCCCTACGCAGCGCGGGTGCCGTGGCTGATGAATCTGCGCGACCGGCTGCCGGGAGCGGCGGCCTTGAGCGAGGCGGTGGCGGGCTTCTCCGCCCGGCGCACGTTGCCCCGCTGGCATGGCGGCCGGATGCCGGCGCCGACCAACCCGGACCAAGGGCAGACCAACCCGGACCAAGGGCAGACCAACGGTGAGTTCCGGCCGGACGTTCTGCTGTTCTACGACACGTTCTGCCGGTATTTCGAGCCGGAGAACATCCGCGCCGCCCACGCCGTGCTGGAGGCCGGCGGCTATCGGGTGCAGGTCGCGAAGCCGGTCGACGGCGGCCGTCCGCTCTGCTGCGGCCGCACCTTCCTGTCGATCGGCCGGGTCGATCTCGCCCGCCGCGAATTGGAGCGGGTGGTGGCGGCGGTCGCGCCCTTCGTGAGCCGCGGCGTGCCGGTGCTGGGACTGGAGCCGAGCTGCCTCCTGACCTTCCGCGACGAGCTGCAGGCGCTGGTGAAAAGCGAGCCGGCGCAAAGGCTTGGCGAGCAGGCGCTGCTGATCGACGAGTTCCTGGCGGGCGCGGCGGCGGAGGGAAAGCTGGCGCTGCCGCTACGGCCGGTCGCGCAGCAGGCGAAGCTGCACGGCCACTGCCACCAGAAGGCGTTCGGCGCGCTCGGCGCCACCGAGCGCATGCTGCGCCTGGTGCCGGAGCTCGAGGTCGAAACCATCGAGTCGAGCTGCTGCGGGATGGCGGGAGCCTTCGGCTATGATCCCGACACGATCGACGTGTCGCTGGGCATGGGCGAGCTCTCGCTGCTGCCGGCCGTCCGCCAATCCGCCAACGATGCCATCATTGTAGCTGACGGTACCTCGTGCCGGCACCAGATCCGCGACGGCGCCGGGCGCGCAGCGGTGCATGCGATACGGGTGTTGGCGCAGAGCCTTGCAACACCGTAGGAATGCGGATGACCGCTCATTCAAACCGCGCCATGCGCCGTTTCGTGCTCGCGGCGCTGCTCGGAACGGCCGTGCTGGCCGCGCTGCCGGTGGCCGCCCGCAAGCCTGCCGCGCAGCCCGTCACCGAGAAGATCGAGATCGCCGCCAAGCCGATCCCGGCGTTCGAGGCGCGCGACCCGCAGCGGCGCCAGTTCGGCAAGCTGCTGTATCGCGGCGGCATCGCGCTTTCTTCGACCTACAAGAATTTCGGCGGCGTCTCGGCGATCCGGGTTGGCACCGACGGCGAGCGCTTCCTGGCGCTCACCGACCGCGGCTATTGGCTACGCGGCCGCATCCAGTACCAGGGGCAGGCGCCGGTCGGCGTCGCCGACGCGGAAATGTCGCCGATCCTGGGGCCGGACGGGCGGCCGCTGACCACCCGCGGCTGGCACGACACCGAATCGCTCACCGAGGACAGCGGCGTGGCCTATGTGGGCATCGAGCGGGTGCACCAGATCCTGAGATTCGAGCTTGGCAAGCAGGGCCTGGTGGCCCCCGGCCGCCCGATCCCGGTTCCGGTCGAGGCCAAATCCCTCCCGCCCAACAAGGGGTTAGAGGCGCTCGCCTTGGTGCCGAAGGGGCTGCCGCTCGCCGGCACCCTGATCGCGTTCTCGGAGAGCGCCGCCGATGAGGCCGGCAATGCGCGCGGCTTCCTGATCGGCGGGCCGAGCCCGGGCCTGTTCGGGGTCAAGCGGAGCGACGATTTCGACCTGACCGACGCGGCGGTCACCCCGGCCGGCGACCTCCTCCTCCTGGAGCGCCGGTTTACGATGCTGCGCGGCCCCGGCATGCGCATCCGCCGCATCCCGCTCGCCGACATTAAGCCGGGCGCCCTGGTCGATGGGCCGGCGCTGGTGGAAGCGGACGCGGGCTATCAGATCGACAATATGGAAGGGCTGTCGCTGCACCGCGCCGACAGCGGCGAACTGGTGCTGACGCTCGTCTCCGACGACAATTTCTCATCCCTGCAGCGCACTATCCTGCTGCAGTTTACGCTGCCGGAGCCGTGACTT
>DASWSO010000261.1:0-2635 GCA_036402635.1 Xanthobacteraceae bacterium | reverse complement strand
GCCTTGACGGCGCGGACGCGCTCAGGCGTCTCCCGGCCGTGCAGTTGCAGCATGTCGGGCCGCAGCGCGTCGACGATCGCCTCCAGGGCCGCATCGTCTGCGTCCACCGTCAACGCCACCTTGGCGGCGCGTCCGCGCACGCGCTCGCCGAGAGACCGTGCATCGACCAGTTCCAGGTGCCGAGGTGAGGCCGGGAAGAACACGAATCCGACCAAGTCGGCGCCGGCGTCGAGCGCAGCGTCCAGCGTCGGCGCGGTCGAGAGGCCGCAGATTTTGACCAGCAGCGTCATACGTCGTTTTCAGTGATCGCGATCAGCCGCTCAACCGCAGCCGTCAGCGGCCCGAGGTGCATCTCGATGACCGCTGTTATGATGCCGAAATCGATCTGCCAATATGCATGCACGATATGGTTTCGCATCCATCTTATTTGCGCCCAGGGTATTCCCGGCTCCAATGCCTGCAGGTGGACGGGCAAATGAGTCACCGCCTCCCCGATGACAGCAAGCTGGTACAGCGCCGCGTCGCGTTCCTTAGCGGATGCAAAAAGCTGCTCCGAGCCCGTTGACCGGGCGTGTTCCCGGGCCAAGGCAGCAGCAGCGGTGATATCGAGCAAACGCTCAATCACCAACCGATTCATACAGGCTCGGCCAGCTTCGGAAATTCCTCGGCTTCTCGATCTCGCAGTCCAGTGACCAAAACGATTCCGACCGGCCGCCCTATGCGCTCGGCGAGGTCGAGTTCGGCGCCTACCAACCCGAGCAGGGACAGCCCGTCCTTCTTCTCAGCAAGCAGCTCCAATGCACCGTCCTGGTCGTACATGTGCCCGACGCTCCCCGGCGGCAGGATACCGAGGATCTTGATCGGGTGCTTCGCCTCGATCGCTGCGACATGCATGCGCAGGATCGAGCGGTTGATGTCAGGCGCGTTCATGACAACTCATCGGGGCCCGCTGGGCGCAACAACAAGTTTAGCTGGAACTCCCTGGCCCGCCTAGGAGGACGCCACGCTAGGCGGCAAGGCGCGGGTCTCCTGCGCGGCGGCGAGTTCCGCCCGCAGCGCATCACGCTCGGCGCGCAGCTCCCTCACCTCGGAGCCAAGCCGGCGCGAGGCGCGGCGCCACCGTCCCTGTCCAAGCCACGTCATTACCCCACCGGCCAGCACGCCCAGCCCCAGCAGCCCGAGGATCAGCAGGAACAGCGGCATCGTCGCGGTGAGTGCCGGCGAATTGCCGCCGAACGGATCCAGCGACACCGTCACGGCATGCCGATTGATCACCGCGAACACGACCAGCAACAGGCCGAGCGGCAGGACCACGAAAGTCGAAAAAAGTTTCCGCAACATAACAGTCCTGTCCAGGCCGGCGCGAGAGCAAACAACTGCGCAGGCGCAGGCGTTCCGTCAACTGTCCGGAGCAGCGGCCGAGCGCGCGCTCAGGCCTGTTCGTCGCGATTGAGCCGCTCGCGCATCTCCTTGCCGGTCTTGAAGAACGGCACCGATTTCTGGTCGACCGACACATGCGCGCCGGTGCGGGGATTGCGCCCGGTGCGCGCCGGCCGGCTCTTCACCGAGAAAGCGCCGAAGCCACGGAGCTCCACCCGGTCGCCGCGCGCGAGCGCGCCGACGATCTCGTCCAGGATCGCGTTCACGATGTTCTCGACGTCCCGCTGATAGAGATGCGGGTTTTGTGCAGAGATACGCTGCACCAGTTCAGACTTGATCATCGAAGAGCCGCCCCCCTGGGCGTCCGTGATCGAAGGCTCTCGGCGGCCTTCTTGGCTTGTGGTTCGGTGTAAGGCGCCCGCTCCACTCATTGCGTGATCGGAGGGTGCCAAAGGGCCAATAGACCGTCAAGGTTGAGCAGATCGATCGCCCGCAACGCGGCCGACCCTTCCAGCCGCTCCGCCAGCGAGCCAAGCCCGACCACATCCAGCACGCCGAGCGCGGCCAGATGCAAGAACGAAAGGTCGCTGAACCGCGGTTTGAGTTTCCAGTCCCTTACGCCCAGCTTGGAATCGACTCCCCTCTCCCGCGCCAGCCAGTCGATCGCGCTCTTCTCGTTGCCGAGCTGATCCACCAGCTTGAGCTCGATCGCCTGCCGGCCGGTGAAGACGCGGCCGTCGGAAACGCGCGTGAGCGTCGCCTCGTCCATGTGCCGGCGGTCGCGCACCAGCGCCTTGAACCAGTCATAGGTGTCGCGCACCAGGGCTTCGATGGCCGCGCGCGCCTCCGGACTGGTTGGCTCGAAGCCGTTCGGCGCCGCCTTCAACGGCGAGGAGCGGATCGCCTCCACCTTCACGCCGACGCTGTCCAAGAGCCCGGTCAGGTTCGGATACTGGAACAGAACGCCGATCGAGCCGACGAGCGACGTGCCCTGCGCAAAAATCTGATCCGACGCCATGGCGGCGATGTAGGCGCCGGAGGCGGCCAGCCCGTCCACCACCACCACGGTCGGCTTGGCGGCGGCGACACGGCGAAGGGCGTCGTGCAGTTGTTCGGACCCGGCAGTGGTGCCGCCGGGGCTGTCGATATGCACGACCACCGCCTTGACGTTGGAACGCGCCAGCCGATCGAGCGATTCCGTGCGCTCGTCGTCGTTACGGATCAGCCCCTGGATCTTGATGCGGGCGATGTAGGG
>DASWSO010000260.1:0-2603 GCA_036402635.1 Xanthobacteraceae bacterium | reverse complement strand
GTGCTGGCCGAGCCGGACGGCTCGTTGTGGAGCGCGGACGCGCGCGGCGGCGTCGTGCACATCCGTCCGGACGGGTCGCAACAGCTGGTGACCCAGCAGGCTGACGCCGCCTTCTCCGGCGCGGTCTCCGAGGAGGAGCGCTTCACCAAGGGCACATTGCCGAACGGGCTGGCGTTCGCGCGCAACGGCGACATCGTCATTTCCAATTTCGGCACCGACCGGCTCGAGATCATGACCCGCAGCGGCGACACCCGCGTGCTGGTCGATGCGATCGACGGCGAGCCGATCGGCAAGGTCAACTTCGTACTGCGCGATTCCAAGGACCGGCTGTGGCTGACGGTGTCGACCCGCATCAAGAACTGGATGAGCGCGATCAGCCCAAAAATCCGCGACGGCTTCGTGGCGCTCTACGACAACGGGCGGCTGCGCGTGGTTGCCGACGGCTTCGCCTTCACCAACGAGGTGCGGCTCGACGCGAACGAAGAGTGGCTCTACGTGGTCGAGACCTGCGGGCCCTGCGTCACGCGGCTTCGTGTTCAGGCCGACGGCTCGCTGACCGACCGCGAGACCTATGGTCCGGCGGACCACGGCGCCTTCATCGACGGCATCGCCTTCGACGCCCACGGCAACCTGTGGGGCACGCATGTGATGACCGACCGCATCTTCGCGATCACGCCGCAGGGTGACCTGCGCATCATCCTCGACGACGACAATCCGGAGCCGAGCCGCCGCCTGATGGAGGCGTTCCGCGCCGACGCGGTCACGCCCGAACTGATGCTCGCCTGCGGCGGCACCATCGCGCCGTGGTTCGCCAGCGTGACGTTCGGCGGCCCGGACCTGCGCAACGTCTATATCGGCAGCCTGCGCGGCACGCGGCTGCCGTATTTCCGCGCGCCGGTCGCCGGCCTGCCGATGGTGCATTGGGGCTGAGCCGGAATCTGCCGATGGCCGCCGAAGAGCGCGTCTTCATCGCCGGCGCCGGGCCGGTCGGGCTGGCAGCAGCAGCGAACCTGGTGCGCCGCGGCGTGCCGGTGACGGTGTTCGAGGCCGGCGCCGATCTCAGCGAGGAGTCGCGCGCGTCCACCTTCCATCCGCCCACGCTCGACATGCTGGACGAGCTCGGCGCCACGCCGTCGCTGATCGCGCAAGGGCTGATCGCGCCGCAGTTCCAGTACCGCGAGCGCGGCGGCGGGGTGGTGGCGCAGTTCGACTTCGGGCTGATCGCCGACGCCACGCGCCATCCGTACCGGCTGCAGTGCGAGCAGTCGAAGCTCACCCGCATCCTGTTCTCCCGGCTTTCGGACAATCCGCTATTCCGGGTGGAGTTCGGCAGCGCGGTGCGGGCGGTCACGCAGGATGCCGCCGCGGTGCAAGTCGCCATCGAGCGCCACGGCCGTACCGAAACCCGCTCCGGCCGCTGGCTGATCGGCGCCGACGGCGCCCGCTCCGACGTGCGGCGCGCGCTCGCCGTCGAGTTCGATGGCTTCACCTGGCCGGAGCGCTTCCTGGTCGTCAGCACGCCGTTCGACTTTCCACGCGTGATGGCCGGCCTCGTCTCGGTGAATTACGTGGCCGATCCGGAACGCTGGCACTTCCTGCTGCAGATCCCGGGGCTCTGGCGCGTGATGTTCCCGGTCAAGGCGGGCGAGAGCGACGAGCAGGCGCTCACTTCGGCGTTCGCGCGGACGCTGATGGCCGGCGTCGTGCCCGGGATCGCGGACTACGAGATCGCCCACCTGACGCTCTACAAGGTGCATCAGCGGGTGGCGAAGAGCTTCCGGCAGGGCCGCGTCCTGCTCGCCGGCGACGCCGCCCACATCAACAATCCGCTCGGCGGCATGGGCATGAACGGCGGCATCCACGACGCCGTCAACCTCGCCGATCGGCTGGCGCAGGTGTGGCACGGCACGAGCGGCGAGGCCGAGCTCGACCGCTACGACAAGCAGCGCCGGCTGGTGACGCTCGAATATATCGAGAAGCAGTCGATCCAGAACAAGCGCAACATCGAGTCGACCGGGCCGGAGTTCAAGGACGGCCTGCGCGCGATGGCGGCCGATCCGGCGCGCAGCCGCGACTACCTGATGAAGGTCTCGATGCTCGCCAGCCTGCGCCGGGCGGCGGAGCTGGGCTAACCACGACCGCGTTCGTCGATTTGTGACACCTCCGCCACCTGCCGCGGGCGATAGATCGCGGTGTGCTTGACGTGGGCGACGAGCGTGCGCTCGTCGGCGAGCACGAACACGTCGGCATCGAACAAGCGGTGGCCCCTGCGCTCGTAGTTCGCAAGGATTGTCGCCTGCGCGGTCAGCGCGCAGCCGACCGGTGCGGCGGCGAAATGCCGGACCGTGCTGGCGACGTGGATCCACGGTCCCAGCAGCACGTTATATTTGATCACCGAATTGGCGAGCCGCAGCATCAGCCCGGGATGCACCAGCTTTTCGTTGGCATAGAGCGGAAGCGTCTCCCGCACTTCGTCGAGGTAGCGCGCCTGGAATTCCGGCGTGATGGCGAGCGGCGCGAGCCCGAGCTTCACACCCGGCGCGAGGCTGGTCTCGTCGGCAGGTGGCCGAGACGAAAACTGCGCGACGCGAGCAATTTGCTCG
>DASWSO010000259.1:0-5060 GCA_036402635.1 Xanthobacteraceae bacterium | reverse complement strand
GGGTCAGCTCGGCGACGATGTGCTCGCGCGAGCCGTCGAGGATTTGCTGCGTGGCATCGAGTCGCAACCCGTCGAAGTGGAACTCGCGGATCCAGTAGGCCGCGTTTTCGCGCACGAACTCGCGCACCGGAGCGGAGCCTTCGCCATCGAAGTTGATCGCGTCGCCCCACTCGTTTGGATACTTCTTGGTGAGATAAGTGTCCGAGAAGCACGGCAGGTAATTCCCGTCCGGCCCGAAGTGGTTGTAGACGACGTCGAGGACAACGCCGAGCCCAAGCTGGTGGGCGCGATCGATGAAGGCACGCAGGTGGTCGGGTTCGCCGTAGAGCCGCGTCGGCGCGAACAGCGACACGCCGTCATAGCCCCAGCCGAAGCGGCCGGGAAATTCGGCAACCGGCATCATTTCCAGCAGCGAGATGCCGATCTCCTTGAGCAACGGCAGCTTGGCGGCCGCGGCCTTCCAGCTGCCTTCCGGCGTGAAGGTGCCGACGTGGAACTCGTAGGCGACCTGACTTTCGAGGCTGCAGCCGCGCCACTCCGCATCACCCCAGTGGTACCCAGCAGGATCCACCACCGCGCTCAGCTCATGCGGACCCTCGGGCTGGAAGCGCGACGCGGGGTCCGGCAGCGGCCGCGCGCCGCCATCCACGCGGTAGCCGTAGCGCGAGCCGGCGCGCGCGGCCGGCACATGCAACGCATAGTATCCATCAGCCTCCGGCTGCGGCGCGTGCTGCTCGCTGTCGACGTGCAGGACGATCTCGCGCACGCGCGGAGCCCAGACGCGGAAATGCACGCCGCCGCCTGGCTGCAGTTCCGCGCCGATCGGCATCCGGCGCGCAGGCGCGCCGGCGCGCGCGCGCTGCGGGCCGGAAGAGCGGGGAGCAGAAGCCAAATGCGTTCTCGATTGCAGCCGGACGCGAATGCAAACAGAACAGCCGGGGCTGAGTCGTAGTTCCCGATGCCGAAAATTTGCGCAAACTGCGATGCGGCCTAGCGGCGAGGTGTTGAGTTCCAGCAAATACGATAATTGAGGCGTTCGTTGGTGCGCAACGAACTCAAAGGGTGTCTGCCCGACATGCCGCTTCGCATCGAAGATTACGCGCTGATCGGTGACTGCGAGAGCGCCGCGCTGGTCGGGCGCGACGGATCGATCGATTGGCTGTGCTGGCCGCGCTTCGATTCGGATGCGTGCTTCGCGGCGCTGCTCGGCGATTCGTCGCACGGGCGCTGCCTGCTCACCGCCGACGGAGACGACGTGAAGGTGTCGCGGCGCTATCGCGGCGACACGCTGATCCTGGAGACGCGGTTCGAGACCGAGACCGGCGCCGCCACGCTGATCGACTTCATGCCGCTGCGCGACGGCCACTCCAACATCGTCCGCATCGTGATCGGCGAGCGCGGCGAAGTCCGCATGCGCGGCGAGCTGGTCATCCGCTTCGGCTACGGCGCGCTGGTGCCGTGGGTCAGCCGGCTGCCGGATGGCGCGCTGCGTGCCGTCTCCGGTCCCGACATGATCGTGGCGCATGCGCCGGTCGCGGTGCGCGGACAGGGTCTCACCACCGTCACCGAATTCACCGTGCGTGCGGGCGAAAAGCTTCCGTTCATCGTCACCTATTCGCCGTCGCACCTGCCGCCGCCGGAGCCGGTCGACCCGTGGGCAGCGCTCGCGCACACCGAAGCGTTCTGGACCGAATGGGCGCAGCGCTGCCGCGCCAACGGGCCGTCGCGGGATGCGGTGGTGCGCTCGCTGATCACGCTGAAGGCGCTGACCTTCGCGCCCACCGGCGGCGTGGTGGCGGCGCCGACCACGTCGCTGCCGGAGCAGCTCGGCGGGCCGCGCAACTGGGATTACCGGTTCTGCTGGCTGCGCGACGCGACGCTGACGCTGCTGGCGCTGATGAACGCCGGCTATTTCGAGGAGGCGCAGAGCTGGCGCGACTGGCTGGTGCGCGCCGCCGCCGGCAGCCCGTCGCAGATGCAGATCATGTACGGCATCGCCGGCGAGCATCGGCTGATCGAGTGGGAAGCATCCTGGTTGCCTGGCTACGAGAACTCCAAGCCGGTGCGCATCGGCAATGCCGCCCACAATCAGCTGCAGCTCGACGTCTACGGAGAGGTGATGGACGCGCTGTACCAGGCGCGGCGCGGCGGCCTGCCGGGAAGCGAACACGGGTGGGACCTGCAGCGCGCATTGCTCGCTCATCTCGAAAAAATCTGGCGCGAGCCCGACGAGGGCATCTGGGAAACGCGCGGCGGTCGCGAGCACTTCACCTATTCCAAGGTGATGGCGTGGGTGGCGTTCGACCGCATGGTCAAGAGCGCCGAAGCGCATGAGCTCAGCGGCGACGTCGCGCATTGGAAAGAGGTGCGGGCCGAGATCTGCGACGAGGTCTGTGCCAAGGGTTATGACCCGGAGCTCGGCTCGTTCGTGCGCGCCTACGGCACCAAGGAGCTGGATGCGAGCCTGCTGCTGCTGCCGGCGGTCGGCTTCCTCCCGCCACAGGACCCGCGCATCCGCGGCACCGTCGAGGCGATCGAGCGGAACCTCATGGTGGACGGCTTCGTCCGCCGCTATGACACGCGCGAGTCGCCGGACGGGCTTCCGCCCGGCGAGGGCGCGTTCTTGGCCTGCAGCTTCTGGCTCGCCGACGCCTACGTGCTACTCGGCCGCATGGAGGATGCGCGTGCGCTGTTCGACCGGCTGCTGGCGCTGCGCAACGATGTCGGCCTGCTGAGCGAAGAGTACGATCCGGGCCTGCGGCGGCTGCTGGGCAATTTCCCGCAGGCGTTCTCCCACATCGCGCTGGTCAACACCGCCGCTAACCTCACCCGCGCCGACAAGCCGGCCGAGCAGCGCGCCGACCACGCGGCGGCGCCGGCAGAGGAGCCGGCCGAGTAGCCGGTCAGCCAGGTGGCGGCGGCGGTGGAGCGCCGTCCCGAACCAATTGCTCGCGATAGAAGATGTAGAGCCCGGCGAGCACGATGATGACGGCGCCAATCAGCATGGTGACATGCGGCAAGTCGCCGAACACGAAATAGCCGAGCGCCGCCGCCCACACGATCATGGTGTATTGATATGGCACCACAACGCTCGCGGGCGCGAGCTTGAGCGAGCGGTTGACGCACATCAGCGCCAGCACCGCGACGATGCCGAGCAGCGCCATCAGGCCGGTGTCGCGCGCCGACGGCGCCACCCAGCCGAACGGCGCCGTCACCAGTCCGAACAGCAAGGTGGTGCCGATCTGTCCCGCCGCCAGCAGCGTGTCGGCGGTTCCGCGCAGCGTGCGAGTCGCGATCATCAGCAGCGCGAAGAAGAAGCTGCCGGCGAGCGCGATCAGCGCCGGCCAGGTGAAGCTCGCCGTGGAGGGCCGCAGCGCGATGATCACGCCCACAAAGCCGACCAGCACCGCGCTCCAGCGCCGCCAGCCCACCCGCTCGCCGAGAAACAGCGCCGAGAGCGCGGTGACGTAGATGGGGCCCGCCAGATAGAACGTCACCGTGTCGGCGAGCGGCAGGTACTGCACGGCCCAGAAGAACATCGCCACTTCCGCGGTCGAGAGCAGCACCCGCACCACCTGCAGCACCGGGCGCGGAGCGGTGCGGATCGGCTCCAGCCCCTCGCGGATCAGCAGCGGCGCCAGCAAAAGCATCGCCGCGACGCTGCGGATCAGCAACATCTGGCCGACGGAATAGGTCTCCAGCAGCCATTTGCCGAGCGCGTCGTTGCAGGAGAACAGGAATATGCCGAGCAGCATGAAGCCGATGCCCGCGAGGGTCGCGGAGCCGCCGGAGCGCAATGCAGTCGTAGTAATCGGGGAGGGTGCTGACACGGCGTTAGGATCGTTCGCGAGCCGGACGGCCCTTTGACACACCTAGCTCGCCGGAGTGCCGGCGTGCAACGCGCGGTTCTGCGCGGGAAGCGATTGCGTGGACGCCGCTGGGGAAGCGCGTTGCTGCTTGCGCCCGCAGAGACTACCTACAGCGGCATGAAATTCCTCGACGAGGCCAAGGTCTATATCCAGTCCGGCGCGGGCGGGAACGGCTGCGTGTCGTTCCGGCGCGAGAAGTTCATCGAGTTCGGCGGCCCCAACGGCGGCAATGGCGGACGCGGGGGCGACGTGGTCGTCACCGCCGTCAACGGGCTCAACACGCTGATCGACTACCGCTTCCAGCAGCATTTCCGGGCGGCGCGCGGCGGCAACGGCATGGGCAAGGACCGCGCCGGCGCGCACGGCCCGGACGCCGTGCTGAAGGTGCCGGTCGGCACCCAGGTGTTCGAAGAGGACGGCGAGACGCTGCTCGCCGACCTGACCGAGGTCGGCCAACGCATCGTCATCGCCCGCGGCGGCAATGGCGGCTTCGGCAACGCGCATTTCAAGAGCTCCACCAATCGCGCCCCGCGCCACGCCAATCCGGGGCAGCCTGGCGAGGAGCGCACGATCCGGCTGCGGCTGAAGCTGATCGCCGACGCCGGCGTGGTGGGGCTTCCGAATGCCGGCAAGTCAACCCTGCTGGCGGCGGTCAGCGCCGCCAAGCCGAAGATCGCGGACTACCCGTTCACCACGCTGCATCCCCAGCTCGGCGTGGTGCGGGTGGACGCCCGCGAATTCGTGCTCGCCGACATTCCGGGGCTGATCGAGGGCGCGCACGAGGGCGCGGGCATCGGCGACCGCTTCCTCGGCCACATCGAGCGCTGCCGGGTGCTGCTGCACCTGGTCGACGGCACCAGCGAGCATGCCGGCAAGGCCTACAAGACGGTGCGAGGCGAGCTGGAGGCCTACGGCCACGGGCTGGCCGAGAAGCCGGAGATCGTCGCGCTGTCGAAGGCCGACGCGCTCGATCCGGAAACCTTGAAGCAGCAGAAGGAGCGGCTGCGCCGGGCCGCCAAGCGCACCCCGCTGGTGATCTCCGCGGTCAGTGGGAAGGGGGTGCCGGAGGCGCTGCGGGCGGTGCTGGGCGTGGTCGATGGCCAAGCCGCCGGCGAAAACGAGGCTGTGGCAGAGGCGTGGCGGCCCTGAGCTGATTGGCGCCCGTAGCGTTGCGGTGATATGCTAGCAAAT
>DASWSO010000258.1:0-4845 GCA_036402635.1 Xanthobacteraceae bacterium | reverse complement strand
ACCGCCGGCCGTCACGGCGAAACGCTCCTGTGTCCGCAACACCGCGACGTGGGCGCCGAACGGCAGCGCGGCGACCGGCGGCAGCTTGATCGACGGCCCCGGAAACACCAGCGTGCGCAGCGCCGCCACCCGATGCGTCGGAACGGCGTCCGCCGCACCGAGGGCACACTCGGGAATCCAGCCGACATAGCCGTCGGCCTCGAGCTGCGCCCAGCACCAGCCTTCGGCGGTGGTCTCGTAGACGGTGACGCGTTCGCCCGCGAGCGCCTCGGTGTCGAGCGCCGCGTCCGGCGAAGGCGCGCGCCGCACCGGCGCGCTCGGTTCGATCACGGCGCGCGTTGCGCCGGCGACGAAGCGCGTCGCGCTCACGTGTCCCTGCAGATGCGCGGCGGCAAGATCGGGCCGCGCCGGCGTCAGCCGCGGGTCGTGCGCCGTCATGGGCCTACCTGGGGATGCATTCAGCCGGCATTAACCACAACAGGGTAAACGATGTGTCGTGTTGTTGTATGCGTGAGGTGAGTACCATGGAAACGGAAGTATTGGTGTTCGCGATCACCGCGACCGCGATCTGGCTATGGCACGCGACCTATACCAACCCCACCCGATTCCCGTGATCGGTTGATCACGCGCCGCGAGACCGGTCCGTCAACGCCGCCGCGCGTGCTCTTGCTTCGTTAAGCCGTAGCGCTCGCGCAGCACCGCATAGAGCGCGCGCGCGGCCTGGCATTCGCCGCCTTCCGGCCGCGCCGGCTTGGCGGACGGGTTCCAGGCATAGACGTCGAAATGCAGCCAGCTTTTCGCGGCGCGCACGAAGCGCGCGAGAAACAGCGCGCAGGTGATCGAGCCCGCGAAGCTGCCCGAGCCGACATTGTTGATGTCGGCGGTCTTCGAATCCAGCATGCGCTCGTACGGCCGCCACAGCGGCAGCCGCCACACCGGATCGTTCTCGCTCTCGGCGGCGCGCGCGACTGCGGCCGCGAGCTCCTCGTCGTCGGTATAGAACGGCGGCAGCTCGGGACCGAGCGCGACCCGCGCGGCGCCGGTGAGCGTGCCCATGTCGACCAGCAGGTCGGGCGCTTCCTCGTCCGCCAGCGCGAGCGCATCGGCGAGCACCAGCCGGCCTTCCGCATCGGTGTTGCCGATCTCGACCGAGACGCCGTTGCGGCCGCGATAGACATCGAGCGGACGGAATGCCGCGCCCGACACCGCATTCTCCACCGCCGGGATCAGCACCCGCAGCCGCACCTTGAGCCCGGCGTCGAGGATCATGTGCGCGGCCGCCAGCACGCAGGCGGCGCCGCCCATATCCTTCTTCATGATCAGCATCGCGGACGAAGGCTTCAGGTCGAGGCCGCCGGTATCGAAGCACACGCCCTTCCCGACCAGCGTCACCTTCGGCGCATCGGCCTCGCCGTGGGTGATGTCGATCAGCCGCGGCGCCCGCGGCGAGGCGCGGCCGACCGCGTGGATGAGCGGAAAATTCTCGCGCAGCAGATCGTCGCCGGCGACCACGCGCACGGTTGCGCCGTGGCGTTCGGCGAGAACGCGCGCCGCGGCTTCCAGCTCGGCCGGGCCCATGTCGTTCGACGGCGTGTTGATGAGATCGCGCGCCAGCGTCACCGCATCGGCGATGCGGGTCAGCTCGTCGGCGTCGACGCCCTCCGGCACCGCGAGGCGCACGGATTTGTCATCGGACGTCTTGTAGCGGGTGAAGCGATAACCGCCGAGCGCGAACGCGAGCGCGGCGAGCCGCGCGTCATGCGGCGCATTGGCGAAGCGGTAGGTGCCGGCCGGCAGCAGCGACGGCAGCTTGCCGGCGAGGAACCGGTCTTGCGTGCGCTTGCCCGCCGGATCCAGGCCGAACAGCACGGCGGCGAGCTTTCCGTCCTCACCTGGAATCAGCGCGTGCCGGCCGGCCTTCGGCTCGAAGCCGAGCGCCTCTGCGGCCGCCTGCGCGCGCGCGCCGGCCTGCGCGATGACGACCTCATAGCTGTCGGACGTGACGAACCAGATCGGAACGGCGTCGCGGCTTTCGCCGGCGGCAATGAATACGGGATGCATCCGGCTCGCGTATCATGCCGACCGTGGCCGGTGAAGCGGACGCACGACGCTGGTCGCGTGCCCGCCGTTGCTCGACATCTTACCTGTACGGGTATATGTACGAAGGCAGTCGGAGCTTCGCTATGGCCCACGTTTCTTACACCGACCTGCGCGCCAACCTCGCCAAGTACATGGACGAGGTCTGCGACAGCCGCGCGCCACTGCACGTGACCCGGCAGAACGCGCGCAGCGTCGTGCTGATGTCGGAAGACGAGTACGACGCCCTGATGGAGACGCTTCACCTGCTGAAGACGCCGGCCAATGCGGCGCGTCTGCTGCGCTCGATCGAGCAGGCGGACGCCGGTGAGCTGACGGAGCACGAACTCGCCGAGCCCGCCGATCAAAAAGTATGAAACTGGTTTGGACGCCCGCGGGCTGGGCCGACTACCTGTATTGGCAAGCCAACGATCCGGCGGTCGTCAAGGCCATCAATGATCTCATCAAGGACATCCGGCGCGATCCATTTCGCGGCCTCGGAAAACCCGAGCCGCTCAAGCACGCTTTGCACGGCTGGTGGTCGCGCCGAATTACCGCCGAGCATCGGCTGGTCTATCGCGTCTCCGGCAAAGCTGATGAGCAGCAGATCGAGATCGCGCTGTGTCGGTACCATTATCGGTAGCAACCGCGGCCGGCGTTTCCGGGTGAAAGGCTCCGCCGGAGCCGATTAACCCCGCGTTAGCGTTAACGGGATATTGCTGAGGCCATGCCGGGCGACGCTTCAGGCTCGGCGGAGTGCCCAGGCCATGCGTCCGTCCTCGCGCATTGCGCGCCTTCTTCTCTCCCTCAGCCTGCTGGTACTGGCCGGGTTCGGCGTCGCCGGCTGCCAGACCGGTGGGGCCGATCTCAACAGTTCGAGCGGCGCGCTCAGCGGCGGACTCTTCAGCCGCACGTCCGCGACGGCGGACGCGTCGGCGCCGGCCGGCAGCGACTGGCGCAAGGAAAGCAACAGCGCCGGCGACCGCTACAAATCCAACCCGAAGGATGCGGCCGCGGCGATGCGCTATGCCGAAGCGCTGCGGCGCACCGGGCAGCGCGCCCAGGCCGCCGCGGTGCTGCAGACCGCCTCCATCAACAACCCGAACGACATGCGCGTGCTCGGCGCCTATGGCCGCGCGCTCGCCGATGCCGGCCAGCTCGACGAGGCGCTGTCGACGCTGTCGCGCGCCCACAGCCCCGACCAGCCGGACTGGCGCATCCTCTCGGCGCAAGGCGCGGTGCTCGACCAGATGGGGCGCAGCGAGGAGGCGCGGCGCTACTACGCCACGGCCCTCAAGATCGCGCCGGACGAGCCGTCGGTGCTCTCCAATCTCGGGCTGTCGTACGCGCTCACCAAGGATCTGCGGAAGGCCGAGGAGACGCTGCGCAAGGCCGCCGAGCGCGGCAAGGACGAGCAGCGCGTGCGGCAGAACCTCGCGCTCGTGGTCGGCCTGCAGGGCCGCTTCCAGGAAGCCGAGGACATCGCCCGCGCCGACCTGCCGGCCGAAGAAGCGGCCGCCAACGTCACCTATCTGCGGCAGATGCTGGCCGAGCACGACAACGCGCCGGCCCGCACCCGCACCGCCAAGCGCGCCGGATAGCCTCCACCCGTATCCGTCATGCCCGGCCTTGTGCCGGGCATCCACGTCTTACTCGCCTTCGCCGCTGCAAATTAAGTCGTGGATGGCCGGGACAAGCCCGGCCATGACGGCTGTGGGTTAAGGCGCGGCCATCACGAACACCACGCGCCGCTGCCGCTTGCATTGAACCGCGCGGCGCGCGGCACTACACCTGCGCGCATGATCGCAATGGCGCGGAGCCGCTCCGCCTCACCCGCAGACCGCCATGGCGCTCGTTAAGGCCGGCGACGTCGACGCCTTCGTGGCGCGGCCGGATCCGGCGCGTCCGATCGCGCTCGTGTTCGGGCCGGACGCCGGGCTGGTCAGCGAGCGGGTCGAGGCGCTGCTGCGCGCCAGCGTGCCGGACCCGAAGGATCCGTTCGCGATCACGCGGCTCAACGGCGACGACCTCGCGAGCGATCCGGCGCGCCTGGTCGACGAGGCGCTCGCGATCCCGATGTTCGGCGCCAGGCCGGCGATCCGCGTGCGCGCCGGCGGCCGCAATTTCGTGCCGGCGCTGGAGACGCTGGTGGCCGCCAAGCCGCGGGACTGCCGCGTCGTGATCGAGGCCGGCGACCTCAAGAAGAGCGCGCCGCTGCGCGCCTTCGCCGAGCGGGCGCCGCTGGTCGCCGCCCTGCCCTGCTACGCCGACTCGGCGCGCGACATCGAGCGGCTGATCGACCAGGAAATGCGCGGTGCCGGCCTGACCATCGCGCCCGACGCGCGCGCCGCGCTGACCGCGCTCTTGGGCGGCGACCGGCGCGCCTCACGCAACGAGCTGCACAAGCTCTCGCTCTATGCGCACGGCAGCGGCGCCGTGACGATGGAGGACGTGCTGGCGGTGGTGCCGGACGCCTCCTCGCTGGCGATGGACGCGGTGGTGGATGCCGCCTTCGCCGGGCAGGTGCGCGAGGTCGAGACCCAGTTCGGCAAGGCGATGGGTGCCGGCACGTTCGCCGGACAGGTGATCGGCGCGGCGCTGCGGCAGTGCTACCAGCTGCACAAGGCGCGGCTCGCGATCGAGCAGGACAACGTGCCGATCTCCGACGCGGTCGGGCCGCAGGTGTTTTTCAAGCGCAAGCCGGTGGTGGAGGCGGCGCTCAAGCTGTGGACCTCGGGGCGGCTGACGGGTGCCATGCAGGCGCTGGCC
>DASWSO010000257.1:0-5000 GCA_036402635.1 Xanthobacteraceae bacterium | reverse complement strand
AGCGGTGCACTGCGCAACCTGCGGGTTCCGGCACATTTAAATCGTTTGCCCCTTCCCCTTCCGGGTCGAGGTTGCTAGATAAGCGTCACAGCGCGACCACGCATGGCGCGACGTTGGCGCGGGGTGGAGCAGCCCGGTAGCTCGTCAGGCTCATAACCTGAAGGTCATAGGTTCAAATCCTATCCCCGCAACCAACTTTGCATGCCGACGCCCGCCCCGGACAATCCGCGGCGGGCTTTTGCATTTTTGGGACGCTGGCCGTAGCCCGGATGAGGGCGCCCGGCGCTGACGCCGGGCGCTTTGCGTTGCCGCGGACTACTTCTTCACCAGCGGGCAGTCGCTTTCGGCGAGCGGGCGGAAGGCCTGGTCGCCCGGGATGGCGCTGACGATCTTGTAGTAGTCCCAAGGATGCTTGGACTCGCTCGGCCCCTTCACCTGCACCAGGTACATTTCGTGGACCATGCGGCCGTCCTCACGGATCTTGCCGTTGGTGGCGAAGAAGTCGTTGATCGGCAGCTCGCGCATCTTGGCGACCACCTTGTCGGCCGCGTCGGTGCCGGCCGCCTGCACCGCCTTCAGGTAATGCATGGTCGAGGAGTAGACGCCGGCCTGCACCATGGTGGGTGCGACGCCGTTGTATTGCTCCATGAAGCGCTTCGACCACTTGCGGCTTTCCTCGGTGCGGTCCCAGTAGAAGCCGGTGACCAGCAGCAGGCCCTCCGCCTTGTCGATGCCCATGGCGTGGACGTCGCTGATGAAGATCACCAGCCCCATCAGCTTCTGACCACCCTTGGCGATCTGGAACTCGGACGCCTGCTTCACCGAGTTGCTGGTGTCGGTGCCGCCGTTCGCCAGCGCGATGACCTTCGCCTTCGACGCCTGCGCCTGCAGCAAGAACGATGAGAAGTCCTGCGTGTTGGTCGGATGCTGGACCGAACCGAGCACCTTGCCGCCGCTATCCTTCACCAGCTTGGTGAGGTCGCGTTCGCTCGCATGGCCGAAGGCGTAGTCGGCCGTGATGAAGAACCAGGTGTCGGCGCCCTGCGCCATCATGGCTTTGCCGGTTCCGGTGGCGGTCGCGTAAGTGTCCCAGACCCAGTGGAACCCGGTCGGCGAGCACTGCTTGCCGGTCAGCTCGGTCGTTCCCGCACCCGCCGTGATCGCGATCACGTTCTTTTCCTTGGCGACGCTTTGCACCGCCAGCGCGACCGACGAGTTCGTCAGGTCGGCGATCATGTCGACGCCGTCGGCGTCGATCCACTTGCGTGCGATGCCGGACGCGATGTCCGGCTTGTTCTGGTGATCGGCGTCGACCAGCTCGATCGGCTTGCCCAGAACTTTGCCGCCGAAGTCCTCGATCGCCATTTTGGCGGCGAGCACGGAGCCTCGACCGGAGATGCTCGCGAGGAAGCCGTTATGATCGGTGATGACGCCGATCTTGACGGTGTCGCCAGAGATTTGCGCGCTTGCGCCGCTCACGCTGAACAGCGCGACGAGCGCGGCGCCCGATAGCAAGATAGATCGCAGCATTGTTGATCCTCTCCTAGGATTGACGCGAATTTTTCTTAGCCGCCGCCCCGCTAGGCTTTGCCGCCGGGGTGGCGGGAAGTTTCCCAAGCGCGCGGAGAACCTTCTCCGGCGTGATGGGCAGATCCCTGATGCGGACGCCGATCGCGTCCTCGACCGCATTGGCGATCGCCGCGGCGATGCCGGTGGTCGGCCCCTCGCCGATCCCCTTGGCGCCGAACGGCCCCTCCGGGTGCGGAATTTCGAGCAGAACCGAAGTGATGGGCGGGATGTCGCAGCTGGTCGCCATCAAGTAGTCCTCGAGCGAAGCGTTCACGACCTCGCCCTTGTCGTTGAGCACCAGGTTCTCCAGCAGGCCGGTGCTGCAGCCGATGGCGGCGCCGCCTTCGACCTGGCCCTCGCAGGCCACCGGGTTGAGGGTGCGGCCGGTGTCGTGGACCGAAACCACGCGGTGCAGCGTGATCTTGCCGGTGTCGGTATCGACCTCCAGCTCCACGCCCTGACTGCTGTAGAGCCAGAACGCCGTGATCTTGCGCCCCTGGCCGGTCTCCAGATCAAAGGCGGTGGTTCCGGTCGGAACGTAGGAACCGCGGCCGACGATCGGCCCGTACGGGCTGCCGGGACGCACGCCCGCGAGCTGGCTGAACGAGCAGAAGCGGTTGGACTTTCCGCGCACGAACACGGTGCTGTCGCGCACGTCGAGGTCCTCGCGCGGCACCTCCAGCAGTTCCGCGGCTTTGTCCAAGATCTGCTCGCGCGTGTCGGTCGCGGCGCGGACGATGGCGTTGCCCATGTTGAAGGTGGAGCGGCTGGACGAGGTCGAGCGGTCCGGCGGCGTGACAGCGGTGTCGCTCGCGATCAGGTGGACGTCCTCCAGGCGCGCGCCGGCAGCCTCGGCGGCGAGCTGGCTCATCACGGTCCTGGAGCCCTGCCCCATCTCGGTCGTGCTGCACATCACGTTCAGCGTCCCGTCGTCGTTCATCTGAATGAACGAGCTCGAGCCGGACGGCGCGACGCTCGACTTGGCGGTGGTGACGATCGCCCGCCCGCGTCGCGGTCCCTTCGGCCGGTCCCACTGCATCGCCGACACGCAGGCTTCGAGCGCGGGCTTCAAGCCCACCGCCTGCAGCACCTCGCCGGTCGCGGTTTCATCGTCATCGTGGATGAGGTTGCGGCGGCGGATTTCCACCGGGTCGATGCCGAGGCCGCGCGCGATCTCGTCCATGTGCGATTCGTACGCGAACGACATTTCCATCGTGCCGTAGCTGCGGAAGGCGCTGGTCACGACCTTGTTGGTGTAGACGCAGTAGCCGTCGATCCACTGATTGGGGATGCGGTACGGTCCGGTCGACGAGTAGCTGCCGTTGCGGCAGAGCAGCGGACCGACGTCCGCATAGGCGCCGGTGTCCCAAACGACCTCTGCCTTACGCGCCACCAGCGTGCCGTCGCGCTTGACGCCGGTGCGAAGCTTCACCTTGACCGCGCCTCTGACGCCGAGCGCGGTGAAGACTTCTTTGCGGGTCATCACCAGCTTGACGGGGCGCCCGTCGGTCTTCAGCGCCAGCGCCACGGCCGGAGGCTCGGCCTTCAAGCCGTGCTTGCCGCCGAACCCGCCGCCAATGAACGGCGTGATCACGCGAACGCGGTGCACCGGCCATCCCAGCGCAATCGCCAGGTCGTCGGCTGCGAACCACGGCGATTGCTGGCTCGACCACAATGTGAGCTGCCCGTTGCGCTCGACCTTGGCGATGACGGCATGCGGCTCGATGGCGCCATGGTTGAACGCCTGGCTGTCGTAGGTGCCTTCGAAGATCTCGTCGGCCTGCTCGAAGCCGGCCTCGACGTCTCCTTTGCGGAGCTTGAAGCGGCTCAGCACATTGCTGTTCGGGACCGAGGTGAACAGCTTCGAGTCGCGCCAATAGCTTTCGAAATTCGGATGCAGCAGCGGGGCCCCGGGCGCCATCGCTTGCGCAGGATCGAACACCGCAGGCAGCGGCGCGTAATCGATATTGACCAGCGCAGCCGCTTGGCGCGCCGCATCTTCGTCCTCGGCCGCGATCGCCACCACGGGCTCGCCGACGTAACGAACGCGCTCGATGGCGAGGAACGGCTGATCGCGCAGAGGCAGATTGTAGCGGTACGGCACGTCGCTGCCGGAGACGATGGCGCGCACACCCTTCACGGCGCGCGCGCGGCTGACGTCGATCTTGCGAATCAGGCCATGCGCGATCGGCGAGCGCACCACCACGGCGTGAAGCATCCGCGGAAAGGAGATATCGGCGGCGAAGGTCGCCCGCCCCACCACTTTCTCGAACGCATCGACTTGGCGCGCGGGAGTTCCGATGATGGTTTCGGTATGGGTCATCGTACGGCCTCCACGCCGCGGGCCGGGCCGGCAGTCTTGGCATTGGACGCGGCGGCGATCGCCCGCACGATCCGGATGTAACCTGTGCACCGGCACAGGTTACCGGCGATCGCCGAGCGGATCTGGTCCTCGGAAGGGCTCGCATTCGTTTCCAGCAATGCCAGCGCGGACAGCAGCATTCCGGGCGTGCAGAACCCGCACTGGATCGCATGATGATCCAGGAACGCCTGCTGCAGCGGATGCAACGAGCCGTCGGGCGCGCTCACGCCCTCGGCGGTCTTGATGGTGCGGCCGACCGCATCGACCGCCAGCGTGATGCAGGAGAGGGTTGGCTGACCGTCGATCAGGACCGTGCAGGCTCCGCAGCTCGCCGACTCGCAGCCCTCTTTCACGCTCGAGCGGCCGCACCCGTCGCGAAGAGCGTCGACGAGAAGATGATGCGGGCGCACCGCGACTTCGATCACCTCGCCGTCGACAGCGAGCTCAATGACCTGTTTGGCCTGTTGCGACATACTTGTTTCCCGAGTCATTGCAGCCGCAGCTTTGCAAGCGCCCTTCGCAGCATGACTTTGACGAGCTCCCGGCGGTAATCCGCCGATGCCCGAAAGTCGCTGACCGGGGTCGCCCAATCCGCCACTGCGGCCGCTGCCTTGTCGGCTGTGCCTTCGTCGTTGCTCCGGCCGCTCAACGCCGCTTCCGCTTGCGCACAACGCGCCGGCATGCTGCAGCCGCCGACCACCGCAATGCGGACGTCCGTGAATACGCTGCCGCGAATGGATGCGCCGACGGCGACGGAAACCAACGGCAGGTCGAACGCTTCGCGGAAGCTGAAGCGCTCGTAGCTCAAGCGGAAATCGGGTCCGGCAGCCGGAAGCTCAGCGGCGGTGATGAGCTCGCCCGGCTTCAGCGCGGCGTTACGGGGTTGGCTCGCGTACTCGACCACGGCCACGCGGCGCTCGCCGGACGGTCCGAGCACCCGAAGCTGCGCGCCGCATGCGGCGAATAACGGAACGACGTCGCTGACGCTCCAGCCTTGCGCGATGTTGCCGACCACGCTCGCCGAACCCCGGATCGCGGGCGATGCAATCTTACCGACCACACCGGCAAT